>JBBTVZ010000001.1:0-7210 GCA_038062995.1 Patescibacteria group bacterium
TTCTCCTGATATGCCTTTTGATTCTATTCATCAGAGTAATCCGAAAACACAGCCATGAAACAACTCTTCATAAATGTTTTACAATTTGCCTTAAAATTTCTCGCGCGTATTACTCTTGCGCGATACAAGCCGGCGATAATTGGAGTTACCGGAAGCGTTGGGAAAACATCAACTAGAGAAGCAATTCGCGCCGTTTTAGGAAAAGAGAGAAATGCGCGCTCATCGTCTAAGAATTTTAACAACGAGCTTGGTTTTCCGCTCACAATTCTTGGGGATTGGGTTGATATTGGGGGAGTATTTTTTTGGATTCGTGTTTTATTGGTATCGATGTTTAGAGTGATAGTGAAAGACCGCGACTATCCAGAAGTGCTTGTTTTGGAATACGCCGTGGATCATCCCGGCGACATGAAGTATCTTCTTGGCATTGCAAGGCCGCATATAGCTGTTTTTACTGCGGTTGGCGAGATTCCAGTGCATGTTGAATTTTTTGACGGTCCTGAGGCTGTATTTAGGGAGAAAGTAAAACTGGTAAACCAACTTCCATCGACCGGTTTTGTTGTTTTGAATGCGGATGACAAAATGGTTATCACCGCTCAGAAAGAAACGCGAGCGCAGGTTGTTACGTATGGTTTTTCTGAGAAATCAGATGTGCGTATAACTAATTTCGCAAATCAGCTTGAAGAGGGGGTTTTATACGGAGTTTCATTTAAATTCGCGTATCATGGGAAGATAGTTCCTGTACGCATTAAAGGCGTTCTTGGAAAGGCGCAGGGTTACGCAGTTGCCGCCGCCGCCGCGGTTGGGTCGTTGTTCGGTATGAATTTTATTTCTATTGTTGAAGCGTTAAACGAAAAATTTATCCCGCTTTCCGGTCGTTCAAGAGTTATACCGGGCATAAAAAATAGCGTGATTATAGATGATACATACAATGCTTCCCCGCTTGCGATGCAGGAAGCGCTTGAAACTCTGCATACGACTTCAGGTAAGCGAAAAATCGCGGTTTTGGGCGATATGCTTGAAATCGGAACATATACGCTAGAAGCGCATAAAGATATCGGGAAACTCGTTGCCAAATATGCCGATGTTCTTATTACTGTAGGACTTCGCGGAAAATTTATCGCGGAGGCGGCGTTACGCGCAGGAATGGAGAAAAAATTTGTTTCCAGTTTTATGAGCGTATGCGAGGCTGGTAAGTTTTTACAGGCGAAAATTGTGAAAGGGGATATTATTATTGTGAAAGGTTCTCAAAGCGTGCGTATGGAGAAAATAGTGGAAGAAGTTATGCTTGAGCCTGAAAAAGCAGGCAAGCTGCTTGTTCGCCAAAATAAAGTTTGGCTTGCAAAACCGGGGCTCTACGAATAAACTAGCGGAGCGATTTACGATTTACGATTTAGGAATTAAGATTTAGGAGTAATGCAATTTGGCGCCATAGTCTAGCCTGGTCCAGGACGCTGCCCTCTCACGGCGGAAACTCGGGTTCGAATCCCGATGGCGCTACTAATAATACACGCACGTCCCTCTCACGGATGAAACATGGGTTTTCCCGATTTTCTTTTCGCGAAAGCGGATTAGAAAATCGAGGATTCTCGACATTTTATTCAAATTGAAAATTTGGAAAATGTCAGAAGATTTCCATTGGGGCTACGATTTGACAGTTTGTATTCTTTTTAAGTAGTATATTATCAGCTTTTTGATTTTAACCACCCTAAGCATCTAGAAAGAAAACTATAGAAAGGAGATGTGGAAATGAAAAACTATGAAATGGTCAATGGTGATTTTCCATTTATTATGGGGTCTACGATCGCGGATTATCCAGCAGATTACACTAAAGTGCCAGCGGTTAATATTTTTAATCCTTATCAATACCAGGTAGGAATCCTTCCTGTCGAGTTAATGAAATTCTTTTTCCTCATAATCGGTCTTTGTAGATTTTTTTATCAGAGAATCGAACCGACTTTTTTTCTTAAGGACAAAGGATTTTTATCGTTTTGCGGCGTTTCTCAAAAGCAGCAGGAACAGTATATTAACGTCCTTACGGAAATGTTTTGGAAAGACATTGAAAAAGAATTTCCTCCGCCTAAGAAATTTAGCGGAATAAGGAAATCCAGGATTGTCGTCACATGGGACGGGGAACCGAATGATTTAAGCGATGATCTCAAGCCGCTAAGAGAAATTCTTTACCACAATTATAGAGCCGGGCAGCAGCAATAAGCCCGGTTTTTTATTTACGTAATTCCTTTTTTGCACTACAATTAAAAATAATGGACGGACTTATCAGTGAATTAATTCTTCGCATTAGCCCCCTTATCAACGAGTACGGCGCGTGGGGTGTGTTTCTCGCGTCTTTTATAGAGGAAATTATCGTACCGATTCCGTTATCATTCATTCTTCTTAGCGCTGGGTTTTTCCTGCTTCCAAACACGGGTTCTTTTGGGCAGGTGCTTCTTGATGCGTTTTTTAAAATAGGCATTGCTGGCGGTATTGGGCTTACGCTTGGTTCTGGTGTGCTGTACGCAATCGCGTATGCCGGCGGCGAGCCAGTAATTGAAAAATGGGGGCGATGGTTTGGAATTTCATGGCGCGATATTGAACGAGTCAAGAACAGAGTGACAAAAAGTTTTTTGGATGAAGTTTTGCTTTTAGTGTCGCGAGTGGTTCCCATTCTGCCGCATTCCGCGATTTCTTTCGCTTGCGGTGTAATCCACTATCCTCCGAGGTCATTCTTTGTTGTTACATTTTTAGGTTTCACTATCCGCGCATTTTTGATGGGGCTTTTAGGGTGGTCGTTCGGCGAAGGTTACGTAGCTTATTCAGAGGACTTCGCACGTATTGGAAGCTGGGTGATTTGGTGCGTTGGGATTCTCATCGGAATCTTCATTATTTACAGGCTTATTAAGAGGTTTTATCGATGCTTATATTAGCTTGTTTTTTGGGCTTTTTTGTGCTACACTTATGAGGTAAATACGAGTCGGTTTTTTTTATTTATGGCTGAAAAAAAGAGTCCAGAATCATCTTCATATACCGCAAAAGACATTTATGTTCTTGAGGGTTTGGAGCCGGTCCGGAAGCGTCCCGGAATGTACATCGGGTCTACCGGCGTAGACGGCTTGCACCATCTTATTTGGGAAATTGTAGACAACTCGATTGACGAGGCAATGGGCGGTTTCGCAAAAAACATAACCGTTGAGCTTTTGAAAGACGACATGATTAAGGTTGCCGATGACGGGCGGGGCATTCCTGTTGATATTCACCCCAAAACAAAGAAGTCCGCGCTTGAGACGGCTCTTTGCACGCTTCATGCCGGAGGAAAATTCGGAGGCGATTCATATAAGGTTTCAGGAGGACTTCACGGCGTTGGCGTTTCCGTTGTTAACGCGCTATCTATTTGGATGAAAGCCGAGGTTCATCGCGACGGCGGAGTTTTTGTTCAAGAATATAAGCGCGGAAAGGCGCAGGCGAATGTTAAAAAAGTTGGAAAATCCGACCGCACGGGAACGATTATAACTTTCAAGCCGGACACTGAGATTTTCCCAAAAGTTGAATATGATTTAAAGAGAATTCTTGACCATCTCCGCCAGCAGGCGTTTCTTACAAAGGGCGTGCATATGGAAATTATTGACAGGCGCGGGGATATGCCGTCGTATTACGGCTTTTATTTTGAAGGCGGACTATATTCGTTTATACAATATCTTGTCGGCGACAGTTCCGCACAGCTTCATGAAAATCCGTTTTATTGCAACGCGAAAGCGGAGGATATAGACGTTGAAGCTTCGTTTGTCTACGTAGACGACGTTGAAAGCAAAGAAATGAGTTTTGCGAATAATATTTATACATCAGATGGCGGAATGCATCTTACCGGTTTCCGTTCCGCGCTTACAAGAACATTAAATGACTATGCGAGAAAGGAGAAATATCTTAAGGAATCAGATGAGAATCTTACGGGAGAAGATATGCGCGAGGGGCTTATTGCCGCGCTCTCCGTAAGAATCAAGTCTCCGCAATTTGAAGGGCAGACGAAAGCCAGATTGGGAAATCCGGAAGCGCGAACTGCTGTTGAAACGGTAATATCTGAAGCGCTCAAGGAATATCTTGAACGGTATGGAAACGACGCGCGCAAGATTCTTGAGAAAAACCTTTTAGCCGCGAAGGCGCGAAAAGCCGCAAAAGCCGCCAAGGACACAGTTTTAAGGAAAGGCGCACTTGAAGGGCTTACGCTTCCAGGCAAGCTTGCGGATTGCAGTTCGAAAAAAGCGGAGGAATCAGAGCTGTTTATCGTTGAGGGGGATTCAGCAGGCGGTTCCTGTAAACAAGGGAGAGACAGGCGAACTCAAGCGATACTTCCTCTTAAGGGAAAAATTTTAAACGTTGAGAAGGCGCATATTGATAAGATGCTCGCGAATAATGAAATCAGGTCGCTTGTGATTGCTATGGGAACCGCGATTTCCGACCAGTTTGATATAACAAAACTTCGCTACCATAAAATAGTTTTAATGACTGATGCAGATGTTGATGGGGCGCATATCAGAACGCTTCTGCTTACGTTGTTTTATAGGTATTTCCCCCAAGTAATTGAACAAGGTTATTTGTATATTGCCCAGCCGCCGCTCTACCGAGTTCAGCATGGAAAAGATATTCAATATGCTTACACTGAAAATGAGCGCGACAAAATTGTGGCAGGATTTAAGGGAGAGGGTGGAATACAAAGATACAAAGGTCTTGGAGAAATGAACCCCGAGCAATTATGGGAAACCACCATGGACCCCGCCCGGCGCACATTGAAACAGGTTACGATTAGGGATGCCGAAGAAGCCGATAGAATGTTTGATGTCTTAATGGGTGAAGTGGTTGAGTCGCGTAAAAAATTTATTCAGGCGCACGCTGGAGCGGTAAAGAACTTAGACATTTAGGCGTTAGGAAAATCGATAGGCGGGGGGGTTGATTTTCAACACTGGGCGTGGTATTTTGGAGAACATACATGAATCGCATACAAACGTTTTTGATGGAATCAAGAATGGAGCTTAGGAAAGTCAGTTGGCCAAGCCGCGAGGATACGGTGCGTTTTACGATTTTCATCATTATTTTCTCATTCATTCTCGGGCTTTTCCTAGGTTTCTTGGATTATGTATTTTTGAAGGGACTTGGGGGAATTTTAAATTTTTAATCATATAAATGCCTTTAAAAATAGGAGAAACAAAAGACAAAAAGTGGTATGCCGTTCATACATATTCCGGTTATGAAGAGGCTGTTGTGCGTTATTTAAAACAGCGCGTAGAATCGCTTATGATGTCTGATAAAATTTTCGACGTGATTGTTCCCAAAGAAAAGAAAATAAAAGTCAAAGGTGGCAAAAGATATACTATTGAAGAAAAACTGTATCCTGGGTATGTGATGGTTGAAATGGTTTTAGACCATGATTCTTGGTCCGTCGTTAGAAATACTCCGCGCGTTACCGGTTTTGTCGGGTCTGATACTACAACGCCGACCCCGCTCCTTAGCGAAGAGGTGAAAGAGATTATTATGAAGACCAAGGGAGGCGATACGAAATTTAAAGTTGATGTCAGCGTGAATGATCTTGTGAAAATTACTGATGGTCCGTTTAAAGACCAAGAAGGGAAAGTTTCCGATGTTGACGAGGAACATGGGAAGGTTAAGGTCTTGATTCCTATCTTTGGCCGCGATACACTACTTGAACTCGATTCACTCCAAGTGCAGAAGGTGTAGGGTTTAATTACATCAGCTGTTTATAATTTTTTTTAATTACTATTTATTATGGCAAAACCTATTAAAGCGTTGCTAAAACTTCAAATTCCGGCTGGTAAAGCTACTCCTACGCCGCCAATTGGTCCGTCTCTCGGCCAGCACGGTGTAAATATCCAGCAATTCTGCCAGCAATTCAATGACGCAACTAAAACAATGATTGGTGATATTATCCCAGCCGAAATAACTGTTTATGAGGACAGGAGTTTTACATTTAAATTAAAGACGCCACCGGTTGCCGCGCTTCTTAAGAAAGCCGCAGGAATTGAAAAGGGTTCTGCCGAACCGCAAAAAACTAAGGTTGGAAAGGTAACACGCTCGGACATACGCGCAATTGCAGAACGCAAACTTATTGACCTGAATACGGAAAACATTGAAGCGGCAATGAAAATTGTTGAGGGAAGCGCAAAGAGCTTAGGGCTAGAAATCACAGAGTGATGTCGCCCGAACGCGCACACAGCGCGTTTTAGGGATTGAAGTAATTGATTAGCAAACAGTTTTTAAGCACGCAATTTACCAAGGCCCTTATCAAGGGCCTGTTTTTTTGGTAGAGTATTCTAAATCAAATGTATATCCCTACCATAGGATTAGAGATTCCCGCCTTCGTCCCTCTGCTTCGCTCGGGACTATGGGCGGGCAAGCCCTCCTTCGTCCGCCAGCTGGCGGACTGCGGACGGGCAAGCATATTTCGCTTTATTAAATGAATCTATGTATTTACCAACCATAGGCCTGGAAATCCATGTGGAGCTGTCAACGAAGACAAAAATGTTTTGCCGGTGCAAGAACGCGCTTGAAGAAACGAAGCCAAATGTAAACGTCTGCCCGATTTGCCTTGCGCATCCCGGCGCGCTTCCTGTTGCTAACCGCGCCGCGATAGAGTCCGTTATCCGCCTGGGCTACGCGCTCCACGGGAAAATCGCCGAACACTCGCATTTTGACAGGAAAAGTTATTTTTATCCGGACCTGCCGAAGGGATACCAGATCTCTCAATACGAAGCGCCGCTCGTTTCCGGGGGAATGTTAAAAGACGTCCGCATTACGCGCGTTCACTTGGAGGAAGATACCGCAAAGCTCGCGCACGTAAACGGAGATACGCTCGTCGATTACAACCGCGCCGGCGTGCCGCTCATGGAGCTTGTGACAGATCCTGATATTAAAAATGCGGAAGAGGCGACCGCGTTTGCAAAAGAGCTTCAGCTTATTCTCCGTTATCTTGGAATTTCTGACGCCGATATGGAAAAGGGACAGATGCGCGTTGAGGCGAACATCTCGCTTCGCGAGAACACGGAACATATGCGGAACGAACGCGGAACGGACGCGGAAAAACCTGTTTTAGGAACAAAGGTAGAAGTAAAAAATCTAAACTCATTCCGCGCGGTTCATGACGCGATTAAATATGAACTTGAGCGACAGGAAAAACTTCTTGGGGAAGGCGAAGCAGTCATTCATGAAA
>JBBTVZ010000002.1:0-1308 GCA_038062995.1 Patescibacteria group bacterium
TCGGCGGCATGCCATGCTCGAGCATTTCTACAAATTCAAGGTCGGGCATCATGGCTTCTTCGTCACCGGCTTCCAGCATCTTTTTTTGCTCTTCAAATCGTTCCCGTTGGTCAATGGGGTCATTTAATTCCGAATATCCCCTGCCGACTTCACTGCCGGCGATTATGGGCTGAAACATTTGAGTGACTTTCCCACCTTCGGCCTTCTTTGCGAGTGGGGCGACAAGAATGGGATGATTGACCGCAAATGCTGGTCCGCATATATTTTTTCGGCAATATTTCCAAAGAGTGTCAGTTAATCGTTCTATGTTTTCGCCTTCGTAATTTATGTTCATCTCTCTCAATTTATTTTTTATTTCATCTTCTGTGGTTGTATTAATATCTAAACCTGTTTGTTTTTTTATTTCATCTCTATAGTCAATTTCTTTCCAATCGTCTGCTAAATCAAATGTGTGGCCACGGGTAGTAAATTTGGTTGCGCCAAAGACCTCTTTGGCAATAGTTCTATAAAGTTCTTTCACTAAATTCATACCGTCGCGATAGTCGGCATAAGCCCAGTAGAATTCCATATTGGTAAATTCTTGCAAATGTTCCGGGCTTCCCCCCTCGTTTCTATAAACCCTGCCTATTTCAAATGTTTTTGGAAATCCGGCGGCCATAAGCCGCTTTTGCCAGAGTTCGCCAACCGAAATTCGCAAATATAAATCAAGGTCAAAGTCGTTGTGGTGGGTTTTGAAGGGCCTGGCTTCCGCTCCGCCGGTGGTTAGTTCAAGAGTGGGTGTTTCCACTTCCACAAAATCCCTCTCCTTAAAAAAATTTCGAGTCACCTCCCAAAACTTGGCTTTCTTTGTCATTAAATCGCGCAGTTCGGGGTTCATCAAAAAATCCAAATACCTTTTGCGGTAGCGTTCCTCGACATCCTGCAAGCCCTCCCATTTGTCGGGCAAAGGCAAAAGCGACTTTGTCGCCATGGTCCAACTTTTAACTAAAATAGAGGGTTCCCCTCTTTCGCTTGTGATGCAGGGGCCCGTAACCGAAATAAAGTCGCCCATATCGGCTGTGTCCACAAAAAGAGAAAACAATTTTTCATCTAGTTCGTCTTTTTTGAAAATTGTCTGGAATTTTTCGGTACCATCAAAAAGCACAGCAAAAAGAATGGCTCCTTGTCCTCGAATGGCCATTATTCGCCCTGCTATCGAAACCTCCTTTTTATTTTTTTCAAATTCAGTAAAACTTTTTTTAAGCAGAGCAATATCAAAGTCCCTCGGCACTTTGGCCGGATAGGGATTAATGCCGGCATCTTTGAGCT
>JBBTVZ010000003.1:0-2263 GCA_038062995.1 Patescibacteria group bacterium
ACGTCAGAAGTCGAGGTCCCGACCGGAGCGTCGGGAAAAATTAAGTTCACTACTGGTAAAAAATGAACACGCGTCCCGTTAGAGACGGTAATGATATATGCATATGCTTCATAAAATAACAAAACTAGAAAACAAAACATTTTTCATGCCAGTAATCCGCGGAAGCGCCCAATTAAACATGATTTACATTTTCACGCAAAAGGTCCGAGTAATTAATACACCAGGAGTCGCACGAGGCGCTTCCTGTCTCTAACGGGATGAAATTTAGTTATAAAGCAAGAACAAAAGAAGGGGAATTACAGGTAGGCACTGTAGATTCCGTTTCGCGCGAGGCGGCGACTAGCGTGCTTTTGAGCCACTCATTGTTTGTTTTAAGCATTGAAGAAATTAAAGCTGACACTTGGTACAAAAGAATAGCCGATTTTTTTGAGCGGACGTCTTCAGCGGATATATTGATGTTCACTCGGCAGTTTTCAACACTGCTTTCGTCGCAGGTTCCTTTAGGAGATAGTTTACGCTCGCTCTATCAGCAGACATCAAAGCCGGTATTAAAACAGGTAATCGCGGATATCTCAAGCGATGTTGACGCCGGTTTGTCGCTTTCGCAGGCATTTTCGCGCCATCCGAAAATTTTTTCCGAATTTTATGTAAACATGGTCCGTGCGTCGGAAGTTACCGGACGCTTGGGCCAGGTTCTTGAATTCCTGGCGGATTATTTTGAAAAACAATCAATACTCACCGGCAAGGTTAAAAACGCGCTTATTTATCCGGTTTTTGTCATAATTTTGTTTTTTGCGGTTGTCATCGTTATGGTTACGATGGTTTTGCCTCAAATCACTCCGATCTTTTTGGAATCAAAGGTAGAACTGCCGATTACGACTACATTACTTATGTCAGTCGGGACTTTTATAATAAATTGGTGGTTTGTGATTCTTATCGCGGCAGTTGTTGCCATATTCGTGGTGATTGATTATGTGCAGACGAAGGAGGGAAAGGTTCTTTTTGACGAAGTTAGCCTTCGTTTGCCTCTTTTTGGAAAACTTTTCCAGTATCTTTATATTTCAAGATTCGCGGAGTCCGCGAAAATTCTAATTCAGGGCGGGCTTACTATTCCGCAGTCAATAGAAATTTCTTCGCATACGATAGGAAATGTCGTGTATCAGGACATTTTAAGCGAAGTTTCGCAAAACGTCCGCAAGGGAGAACTCCTTTCGCAAACATTGCGCAACGCTCCATATTTTCCGATACTCGTTTCACAACTGATTGCTGTTGGAGAATCCACCGGACGCCTTGAAATGCTTCTGTCAAAATTAAGCGATTATTACAGAAGACAGGTTGAAGATAAGGTTTCTAATCTTGTTGAGCTTATCCAGCCGGCGCTGCTTGTGATAATTGGAGGGCTTGTCGCGCTTCTTTTCGCCGCGATTCTTCTGCCGATGTATTCGCTTACGCAGACGTTCTAAGGAGTAATGAATTATGAATAGTGAATTATGCCCGCCTTCGCCGGGCTTCGGACGGGTAAAAATTATGGTTCTGTCTCCCTGCGGGAGATGTCCCGAAGGGACAAAAATTTCTGATTCCATTATTCATGATTCACGCTCTATTATTCAATCTGTGCGGTATGCTATACTAATATCAAGAACAAAGTCGAAAAAATCTAATTTATATGTTTTTCCGAAATAATACCCTTCGGCTCCGCTCAGGGCAAGCCAGTCCGAAGCTAGGCAAAGGAGGCTTCACACTCATCGAAATGCTTGTCGTGGTCGCGATTGTCGGTATTCTCTCTGCTACGGTGCTCTCCGCGCTCGGTCCCGCAAGAAGTAAAGCGAAAGATGCGAGAATTATTTCCGGTTTAAACCAAGTAAGAGCGATTGCGGAAGTAATATATAATTCGAGCGGCGGTACTCCATATGATGGATTATCGAATACTCATAATGACATTAAAGGAGTAGTGACTGAAATTAGTAACAACAACGGGGAGCTATTTATTAGTGTAAACTCAACTAAAACGGCCTATGCTGCATATTCTAAACTTGCGAGTGATAATTTAAAATACTACTGCGTAGATAGTAATGGTGTTGCAAAAACAGTAACATCGGCATCAGTAGCATCAGCAACAACAATACCAAATGGAGCAGCAACAGCTGTATGTCCTCAATAATTCCATACTTGGATGCAAAAATTTCGCGATTTTAAACATTCAACGGGTTTTCTGAATTCAGGTTTCACACTCATTGAAATGCTCGTTGTGGTCGCGATTGTC
>JBBTVZ010000004.1:0-6224 GCA_038062995.1 Patescibacteria group bacterium
CGTTTAAGAGCAGATTTGGGAGTTTTGCCGGAAGGCACTTCGGTTCTTCGCGCGAACTATCGTAGTTCGGCTGCCAATCAACAGTATCTTTTTCAATATCTAAAAGAAGCTCCTCTGCGATTTTCGTAAGCCGCGCTTCCGTATACCTCATCGCCGCGGGAGCGTCGCCGTCGACAGAACCCCAGTTCCCCTGTCCGTCGATAAGCGGATAACGCAGAGAAAAATCTTGAGCCATACGGGCGAGGGTGTCGTAAATCGCAGAGTCGCCGTGCGGATGATATTTCCCCATGACTTCTCCGACAACATTTGCTGATTTCCTGAATTTCGCGTTATGCGTAAGTCCGGTATCCCACATCGCCCATAGGATTCTGCGTTGAACTGGCTTCATTCCGTCGCGAACATCAGGCAACGCGCGCGCTATAATAACCGACATCGCGTAATCAATGTATGATTCGCGAAGCTCCTCGGTGATTTCGCGCGGAATGATTTTTCCCGTAAACTCGTCTTGTTTTTCGGGTTGTTTTTCTTTCGGTGGCATACTATTGGATGAAATTACTGTTCGGGAACAAATTTATCATCTTTTCCGGTAACTGAAAACTCCTTGTCTTGTTTTATAAGTTTGCCAAGCGCTGTTACTTTCTCGCTAATGGCGCTTTTTGCCTCTTTTGTTTTTTCTAAAATATTACCCCATATTTCAACAAAGCCTCTTCCAAGAATATTAAAAAATACTCCATCTTCTTTTTGCTGTGTCGCGCTGCCGGCAATTTCAGTAGATGACGCGGTATTTATTTTTTTTGAAGCAAGCAATGGAATCGTCGTATTGAGAAGCGCGAACCAAATTCCAATGACTACGGCTATGAAAAAAGAAGACAGCGCGATAAGCCACTTGCGTTTCACAGTATCTTCGGCTCGCTGGATTTCTTTGATGCGGTTTTGGATTTTCTCAAATTGCATAACTTAAGAAGATAAAAGGACTACTTTCATCGCGTGCGGAACCAAATCCTTTTTCTTTATCGTGAGTTTCTCTTCCTTACTAACCTCGCCTGCTCCCAATTCTTTAAAGAACGGCTTTGGGTCTTTGAAAAGCGATGGAATGATAATACTCGGCTCTATCTGGCGGATGAGTTTTGCTATGGAAGATGCCGCAAGGTACGGAGCCCCGCCGGCCGGAGCAAGCACTATGTCGCACCCTGTAAGAGGTATTAGTAATTTAGGGTCGATTTCTTTATTGATATGTCCCAAGACTCCTATTGAAATATCGTCCAGTCTTATCCTATAAATTGTTTTTTCTACATCATCGCCTTTCTCTTCTTGGCCGGTTCTCGAGCTCCAGCCGTCAATTCGTATTCCTTTTGTTTCATACTCACCCTGATGTTGGACGATAAGATTGCTTTCAATGGATGATGTCGGCGGCATAGTCGTGAAAATTACCGCAGTCGCATTTTTAAGCGACCGGGCGTTTGTCGGGTCTATGAGAATTACATTGTCGCCTGATTGGACTTTGAAGTAGTTGTCTCCTTGGTAAGTAATAGTCATGTGATATGTAATATCATTATACGCCGATTTCGGACGATTTTCAACTTTTCTGTAAACTGCAAAGGCTATATTTTCCTCTTATGTTTCAATCGGAGCCGCGACTCGTATAGTAATGTCGGGATTGATTTTCGCGGATGGTATATGGTATCTTTCCCCCTGTATGATAAACATCGAAAAAGGGCAAAGTAATTTCATATTGCCTATTGCAATAAAAACGGACTCGCGGATGTTCTCGTTTTTGAAAGCCGGAGACATAGCAAGCGGCGCGCTGCTTAAAAAGGGAACGAACGTCGCGTTTGTTGATTTGGGAAAATTTGGGACTGGAGTCGTGTATCGCGAAGAAATGTTAAACGCGCGCGAACTTTTAAGAAACTTGAAAATTGGAGACGCTATTCAAGCGAAAGTTCTTGATATAGACAACGAAGAGGGCTATGTGGAACTCTCTCTCGCGGAAGCCGGGCGCCAAAAAGCGTGGGCTGAAATTTCAGAGCTTAAAGAAAAAGACGAGCCATTTCCAATAAAAATTGTCGGCTTTAATAAAGGAGGGCTAACCGCGGATTTATGCGGAATACAGGCGTTTCTTCCTGTTTCCCAGCTCTCTGGAGAACACTACCCTAAAGCCGCGTTTGAGGAAAAAGAAAAAATCGGCGAAGAATTAAGCAAGCTTGTCGGAGAACAGATAAGCGTGAAAATCATAGACGCGAATCCGCGCGCGAATAAGCTTATAGTTTCGGAACGCGAAGCGATTGAGATTCCAAGCAAAGAGCTGGTAAAAAATTATTCAGTCGGGCAGATAATTGACGGAATCGTTTCCGGAGTAGCGGATTTCGGAGTGTTTGTGAAATTCACTGACAATCTTTCCGTCGAGGGGCTTATACACTTTTCAGAACTTGATTGGCGCGTAGTTGAAAATCCGAAAGAGATTGTAAAAGTTGACGACCTCGTCAAGGTAAAGATTATGGAAATTAAAGATGGAAAAATATCGCTTTCGCTCAAGGCGTTAAAGGAAGATCCGTGGCAGAATATCGGAGATAAATATGAAGAAGGCAAGGAAGTTCGCGGAACCGTATATGGCGTGAACCCGTTCGGCGCGATTATAAATCTCGGAGATTCGCTTCAGGGGCAGCTTCACGTAACGGATTTTGGCAGCGTTGAAGAGATGAAAAAACAGCTTAGTGTTTCAAAGGAACACGCATTTATTATTAACAGTATAAAACCGGAAGAACGGAGAATCGTACTCAAGCTTAAAAAATAGTGTAACGGGTTGTAACGCATTTGACTGAAGCGGCTATTGAGGGATAATGGTGAGTATCCAGCGTATTCAGTGATGAATAAAACGCGCTGGCGCGGCAAATATGAAAAATATAACAAAAAACATTCTTATAATAATCGCCCTGTTTCTTTTTTTAGCAGTCACCTTCTCGTCGTTTGTAGAGCTTAGCGGTAATAAACCGAGCGAAATTTCAATCAGCGCGCTTGCGGAAAAAATTCAAGCGGGAGAAGTGAAAAGTGTCGCGGTTTCGGGTGAAAATATTGATATAGTTTTCTCTGACGACAGCAAAGCCGTATCAAAGAAAGAGGCCGAGGCGGGAATTACCGAGACGCTCAAGAATTATGGCGTTAGCGAGGACAAGCTACAAAAAGTTGACCTCTCAATAAAAGAAATGGGTGGAACCAGATATTGGCTTGGAATTTTAATTCCGACGATACTTCCAATAATAATAATCGCGATTATTTTTCTTTGGATTTTCAGGCAGGCGAAAACCGGCGCGAATCAGGCGTTCTCATTCGGAAAAATTAACGCCCGGCTCTTTGCTGTTTCACGCGACAAAATTCTTTTTAAAGATGTCGCCGGATTGAAAGAGGCAAAAGAAGAATTGCGGGAAGTTGTTGATTTTCTTAAAAACCCGAAGAAATTTTTAGATATAGGAGCGAAGATTCCGCGCGGTGTGCTTCTTGTCGGATATCCGGGAACTGGAAAAACGCTTCTCGCGAGGGCGGTCGCGGGAGAGAGTAATGTTCCCTTCTTTCATATATCAGCATCAGAATTCGTTGAAATGTTTGTCGGCGTTGGAGCTTCGCGCGTGCGCGATTTATTTCAAACAGCAAAGCGCTCGGCGCCGGCGATAATTTTTGTCGATGAAATTGACGCAGTCGGCCGCGAACGCGGTACCGGCTTGGGCGGCGGACACGATGAGCGCGAGCAGACCCTAAATCAGATTCTTGTTGAAATGGACGGCTTTGACCGCGACACGAATGTCATCGTGATTGCGGCAACAAACCGTCCGGATGTTTTAGATACCGCATTGCTCCGTCCCGGGCGCTTCGATAGGCGCGTTATTCTTGATATGCCGGATATTCAAGACCGCGAGGCGATTCTTCAGATTCACAGCAAAGGAAAACCCCTTGATAAGGAAGTGAATATAAGGTCTGTTGCTGTGCGCACTCCGGGATTTTCGGGAGCCGACCTTGCGAACCTTATGAATGAAGCGGCTATAACCGCCGCTAGGCACGGTAAAAAAATTATCAATCAAATAGATATTCTAAGCTCCATTGAAAAAGTTCTTCTTGGTCCGGAACGCAGAAGCAGAATAATTTCCGACAAAGAAAAGAAAATCACGGCGTATCACGAAGCTGGGCACGCGCTTGTCGCCGCGGCGCTCAAAGACGCCGACCCGGTTCATAAAATTTCTATTGTAAGCAGAGGAATGGCCGGAGGATACACGTTGAAACTTCCGACTGAAGAGCGCCGGCTCAAAACGCGCGCACAATTTTTGGCGGAACTCTCTGTCGCGTTCGGAGGATATGTGGCCGAGCAGATAGTTTTTAAGGATATTACTACCGGCTCATCAAGCGATATTCAGCAGGCGACCGACATCGCGCACGACCTCGTTGCTCGGTACGGAATGAGTGAAAAACTTGGTCCCCGCGCTTTTGGAAGGCACAAGGATTTAATATTTTTAGGCAGAGAAATAGCGTCGGATAGGGATTATTCGGAAAGCGTTGGAGCAAAAATTGACGAAGAGATAAGCGGAATAATAGAAAAAACGCTGGATGTGGCAAAAAAAATTATCACGTCAAACAAAAAAATATTGGACGCGATCGCGAAAACTCTCATTGAAAAAGAAATTCTTGAACAGGAAGAATTTGCCGCGCTCATAGAAAGCTTTAATTTGAAGCAAATCGCGATAAAGTAAGATTGATAATTAAGCTTTTTCTGTCATATAATCTACTTGGTGAACGGGCCAGTAGCTTAGTGGTTAAAGCACCGCCCTTATAAGACGGGGATCGATGGTTCAAATCCATCCTGGCCCACCAAGTACATTGCAGGTTCTCCGCCAACTGGCGGACTGTCGCATCCACTAAGTGCGAGGACTACTACTAGGTATTATTATGGGCCGTTTTCAAAATTTATTTTTCAAGACGCGGGAGTGCAATGATTGCGGTCCCCTGCCGGAAAATCATTGGCACAATTTTCTTGATGATCCGGTGAATTTGGTTTTAAGGCGATACATTAAACTACCGAGTAGTGTCACTCATTTTTGTGAGAAATACATAACCAATATTTTTGAGCGGCTCGGACTGATTTCCTTCGTTCGCGATTTTGAACCCGGCGCCATTTCACTACGGACCACTGTTTTTACGGACGAAGGGAAAAAACGCGGCTGGAGTTTTCGGTACGCAAAAGGCCCCGCCGGATATCTTAATGATTTTTACATGACGATTGGTGGAGAAAAATATTTATGCGAGGGTCTTCCGCGCGCGGAATGGCTCGCAACTCATGAAACAGAATCAATTGACGATAAAGCTGTTGTTAAAGAAAAACTCCTGTCGCTTTCATTTCCCGCACCATGTGGCCGTGCATTTTGGTTTTGGCAAAAGAAAGCCGCGCTCCGCTATGGCCTCGGTTTGGGATTTCCGCTTGTCGTAAAGCCGCGGAGCGGCTCAATGAGCCACCACGTGACAGTAAACATAGCTGACGATGTTTCTTTGGCTCGCGCGATTGATTGCGCCTGCCGGTACTCCCCCGCATTTATGGTTGAGAAATTTTTGTCGGATATGTGCATGTTCCGAGCGACCGTAATTGACGGAGAAAATATCGCGTGCGTTGAGCGTGTTCCTGCGCATGTGACGGGCGACGGAAAACATTCGGTAAAAGAGCTTTTGGAAATAAAAAATAATGATCCACGGAGAGGCCGGCCGAGGCAGAAAGACACGACGCTCTTTAAAATTGTTGTAAACGACACAACAAGCAAGCTTTTGGCGCAGCAAAATTATAAATGGGACTCGGTGCCCTCAAAAGGCACACGCGTATATCTCCAGGAAAAAGTAATTCTTGATTTGGGCGCCGATCTTTTTGAAAGAACGAACGATGTCCATGAGGAAAATATGAAACTCTTTCGCGCGGTCGCGCAGGCGTTTCATACAAAGCTGGTCGGTATAGATTTTCTTGCGGAAGACATTACAAAATCGTGGCAAGATCAACCAGCCGCGATTATAGAACTGAACAGTCTGCCGTATATTGATATGCATCACTTCCCGACGGAGGGCGAGCCAGTTAACGTTGCGGGCTTCATCTGTGATATGGTAGAAAAGTACTACAAGTAAAAGGGCGAAATGGTTACCGCGCCCGCAACGCTTCGCACACGAGCGCGCTCGCATAGCGATGCGGGCGGGGAGCGACTCGT
>JBBTVZ010000005.1:0-17565 GCA_038062995.1 Patescibacteria group bacterium
TGCAAGCGTTATTACAAATACAAACAATGCGCTTACTTGAAAAATCCCTTTTATTTTCATAGCACAATCTCCTATATAATGTGTAGATTAAATATTTGTAAAACTGGCTGTAATGTAGTGTAATATACCAACGAGCTAGATACAAGAGATCTTAAAAAATAAACCCGCAAATTTCGCGGGCTAAACTATCCTGCAAAAGCAGGTGGATCTTTAAATGAATCATCATTATCTTTATCACCGTTGTCCCGCTTTCTTTTTGGATTTATTAAAAGTACTCCAAGGATAAATATGCAAGCGACTATCACAACGGCTTTTATTATTGCAACCATTGCGGACCTCCATTGTTTTTGTTGTGAAAATTTATAAACTACTGCTATTATTCTAATCACAACGTATTATCTATGTCAAATAAAAACAAAAATAAAAACATTTACCTTAAGCATAGCCGAAAGACCAGTCCTGAGCATCGCCGAAGAATATTTGTTGCTATGTCAGGAGGAGTTGATTCGTCAGTTGCCGCGCTTTTACTTAAAAAACAAGGATACGACGTAACCGGCGTGTTTATGCGCTGTTTCAATTTGGACGGATGTTCTGAACGCGACGCCGAGGACGCGCGCCGGGTTACGGAACATCTCGGCATCCCATTCTACGTTTTTGATTTTTAAGAATAATATAAGCGCGACGTAGTTGAGTATATGGTAGACGGATACAAGCGCGGCATCACGCCGAACCCTGATGTGGTGTGCAATAAGTATGTAAAGTTTGGCTTATTCTTGAAGCGCGCTCTTGCGCTCGGCGCCGACCATATCGCAACGGGGCACTATGTACGCATCGCAAAAACTACGGATAGAAAACTACTCACTACTCACTACCAACTACTCACTGCGCGCGATAGCGCGAAAGACCAATCATATTTTCTCTGGACGCTGACGCAAAACGAGCTGAAACATTGCTTATTTCCGATAGGCGATTACATAAAATCGCAGGTTCGTAAAATTGCTAAGAAAGCAGGGCTTCCGACCGCGGAAAAGAAAGATTCGCAGGGAGTTTGTTTCTTGGGAAAAGTGTCGGTCCATGACTTTCTTAAGCAATACATTCCAGAAAATCATGGCGATATCGTAACAGTAGAAGGGAAGAAAATAGGCGAGCATGAAGGCGCGCAGTTTTATACCATTGGCCAGCGCCATATTGGCGTAGCCAATCGCGGACTCGCGCTGAACGGACGCAGACGAACGCAGAAATCAAACATGAAACCGCTGTACGTGACGGAGAAAAACATAAAGACAAACACTCTTGTTGTTGCCGAAGGTGATGAAAACCCCGCGTTGTTCAAAAAGGAAATAACATTGCGGAATATAAATATCATTAACCAACGACATTCTCACATTCTGCAGAATGTGAGAATGTCAGTGCTGGCGCGGGTTAGATATAGACAGCCGCTCGCGAAGGCAGAACTCACACTCAATAAGAAAACCGCAAAACTCGTTTTTGATAAGCCACAGAAATTCGTCGCCCCCGGCCAATCGGCGGTTCTGTACAACAAAAATGGCGAACTTCTCGGAGGGGGTATAATTGAATAGTGCCGAAGTATGATATTTTCTTTTTCTCATCGTTTTTCTTCCTCGCGGGAGTCGGGCTCGCAAGCGCGGGATTAGGAATATGGCAGGTATTCTTATGCGCCCTTATTCTGGGCGCTTTTTGTTTGATATTGTGGGGGAACGGGAATGAAAATAGGAGGCAAATCTTATGGCTCGGTTTCTTGGGATTCTTCGTGGTTTTAGGGGCATTCTTTTACATTTCTGACGATGCGCGGTTTCGGTCGGTTGAACTTCCAAAAGGTACGATTATATCGGACGGAACAATTGTTGAAACGCCGGTTGTAAAAGGAAATAAACAAGAATTGGTTGTCGCACTTGATAACCTAAGCGGAACAAGAATTCTCGCATCTATACCGCCTCTGCCCGAATTTTCATACGGAGACAAAATCCGAATTGAAGGGACAATCCAAAAAGCCGAGGGTTCGTACGGCAGATATCTTGAAAAGGAACGCGTCCGCGGGATTATGAATTACCCAAAAGCGGAATTTATTGAAAAAGGAAAAACATCGGTAAGATCATTGCTTCTCAAACTTCGGGGTAATGTTGTTGGAACATTCCAAAAACTGCTCCCGCCGGAGGAAGCGGCATTTCTAACGGGTTTAACACTCGGCGGAACAAGCGGTTTTTCGCAGGAGTTCAAGGACGCCATGAGCAAGAGCGGAACAACACACCTCGTTGCGCTCTCGGGCTACAACATCACGATTGTTGTCTGGGTAATGCTGAGCATTTTCCTGTTATTTTTATCTCGGAGGGCGGCATTTTTTGCGGTAACCGTCGCCATTATTGGTTTTGTTTTGCTCGCCGGCGCAGAAGCGTCTGTGGTGCGCGCGGCAATCATGGGTATGCTCGTGCTCCTCGCGCGCGAGGCGGGAAGAATATATGACTTCCGGAACGCGATCGTGTTTGCGGGGCTTATTATGATTTTATGGAATCCGAAAGTGCTCGTGTTTGATGTTGGTTTTCAACTGTCGTTCCTCGCGCTTTTAGGAATTGTGTATCTGCGCCCGGCGATTATGAGATTGTTTAAAGTTCACGAAGAAGAAAAAGAAAACCAGCTTTCGTGGAAAGACAATCTCATTACAACGTGTTCCGCTCAGCTCGCTGTTGCGCCGGCGCTCATTGGTTACTTCGGCAGTGTTTCTCTGACTTCTGTTCCTGCAAACGTTCTGGTCTTGCCGATGGTGCCAGTCACGATGGCGCTCGGATTCATCATCGCTGGCCTCGCGTTTATTTCGTATTACGCCGCGCTCATGGTGAGCTGGCTCGCGTACGTGCTTCTGTGGTTTAAAATTGCAATAATAGAATTGTTTGCGCGCTGGAGCATCCCGATAAGTTTCAAAATCGGCATTTTCGCGGCCGTCGTATACTACGCGTTGCTTGTGGCGGTTGTAATCTTTAGTAAAAAGAAAGTAACAGAACGATCATGATAGACGAAACATATACATACATCACAAAACACAAAGAGCGGGCGGCGATTCTTATCATCGGCCTTACAGCCGTGAACGCGCTTGTATATTGGGAGATAGTGTCGGTAAGCGCCAGAAGCGGCGATTTACAGGTTCATTTTCTGGACGTATGGCAGGGCGATAGCGAGCTCGTTGAACTTCCGGGCGGCGTTGATGTTTTGATAGACGGCGGCCCGCCAAACGGAAGAGCCGCGCGCGAGATAGCTTCCGCACTTGGGCCGACTGACCGATATATTGATCTCGTTTCAATAAGTCATCCTCAACTGGACCACTTTGGCGGGATTGTTGACGTGATTGAACGGTACAAGGTCGGCGCATTCATTTGGAACGGCAGAAGGGAAGGCGCGCCGTCGGCGTTCGGCGATTTGGAAAAGAAACTAAAAGAAAATAATATCCCTGTAATAACACTTGGAGCGGGGGACAGGATTCTCTACAAAGACAACGCAATCAATGTGCTCTGGCCAACGAAGGCTGCACTTGCGGGAAAAGAATTAAACAACACGAGTTTAGTTTTGGAAGTAAAAAGTAAAAATACTACGGCGCTTTTCACTGGAGATATTGGAGTAAAAATAGAAGCGTCACTTGTGCAGACTGGATTAAAAAATATTGATGTATTAAAAGTTCCGCACCACGGTTCAAAATATTCATCATCAGCGAGTCTATTGAATGCTGTACAACCCCTCATTTCAGCAATTGAAGTCGGAAAAAATTCGTATGGCCATCCAACAGAAGAAACGCTTTCACGCCTGAAATCCGCCGGCTCTAAAATTTTCCGCACCGACCGCGACGGCACAGTAACCCTTGTCTCGGATGGCAAGACAATAAAGGTTTTCAAACGATAGAAATCAATGACCTCCTCCACGCACTCCGGCGGCTACTCGCTACAACGCCGCCTGCGTGCGGGGTTTCATGGTAAAGCAAAAGCCCACCAATCGTAGATGCGATTGGTGGGCGCGCTGATCCGAATACTCTACTTTTTTGTAGAAGAATCTGGTGGGCTGGTGTTAACCCAACTCGCAGACTCTCGCGGATATGGCAGGAGAAAAAGCTTACTTCCATCTATGTTCTCCGCGACCTGAATAACGGTCGGAAATTTGTTGCCAGAAAACTGGGGATACGTACCAGTCATATCGTACGCAACAAGCTCCCCCTTGGAGTCGATGAGCACCACCCAGGATTTTTCCCCGATTTTACCGTATCCCGCGACCTGCAGTACCGTGCCCTTCGGCATATTTGTATAATAAAGCAGCCAGTTACGCTCCATGTGAAGAAACACAGAAGCGATTACCAAAACAATTCCTCCGATCACAAGCACAAGTATCCCCACTGACACCGAATCTCCGTCATCACTCCTAAATAGTGCCCCTGAGCACATAAGAAGTACCGCTGCCACAATGAGAGCAATTATTATACCAGTCATTTTCAACCCTCCTTAAAATTAGTATATAAGCCACTAGATTTTATTGAACTAAATGCATTATAGCTCTATACATTGATTTTGTCAACTACGCTAATTATTGCCACAAAAATCTGTTTTGTGGTAATGTTTCTACATGCGAACCTTATCACAGGAAATTGCAGGCAAGGAAGGCAAGGAAGTTATGCTACAAGGCTGGGTTGAAGTTCGGCGCGACCACGGCAAGCTTATTTTTATTGATTTGCGCGACCGTTCCGGTATTGCACAGGTTGTTTTCCCTCCAAGCGATAAAGAGCTTATTGAAAAAGCCGGACATCTCCGTACCGAATGGGTTATTGAAATTACCGGCACAGTTCAGAAACGCCCAAAGGGAATGGAAAATCCAAAAATTTCAAACGGCATATATGAAGTCTCGGCAACGAAATTGGAAATCTTAAACGAGGCAAAAACACCTCCACTGGAAATTACAGGCGACGGAACCGACATCAACGAAGAGGTGCGTATGAAATATCGTTATGTAGACCTCCGTAGAACTAGGATGCAGAAGAATATTCGCAGGCGCCACAAAGTAATCCAGTTTGTTAGAAACTTTTTAGATAAAGAAGATTTTATAGAAATTGAAACGCCGATTTTAGGAAAATCCACCCCAGAAGGCGCGCGCGACTATTTGGTTCCGTCTAGAATTTATCCGGGGAAATTTTACGCCCTTCCCCAATCGCCCCAGCAGTACAAACAATTACTTATGGTTGCCGGTATGGAACGCTATTTTCAAATTGCGCGGTGTTTTCGCGATGAAGACACGCGAGGAGACCGCCAGCCGGAGTTCACGCAGATGGACTTTGAGATGAGCTTTGTAACGCGCGAGGACGTTATAGATGTAAATGAACGCGCGCTCATTGCACTGGTAGAAAAACTATATCCGGAGAAGAAAATTCAGGAGAAACCTTTTCCGCGCATTTCGTATCAGGAAGCGATGGAAAAGTACGGCACCGACAGGCCTGATTTGCGCAAGGACAATCCGCCAGCTGGCGGAGATCCAAATCTACTCGCATTCTGCTGGGTGATTGATTTTCCATTTTTTGAGCGAGTCAAGGACGAGCGAAATCCTGAGCCTGCCGAAGGATTGAAGAGTAGTGGTTCGACAAGCTCACCACAAACGTCCAGAGACGTTTGGACATTCACGCATAACCCATTTTCCGCGCCAAAGCCCGAGTTTATAAGCGACCTTCTCACAAAGAAAAATATCGGTGGTATCATAACGACCCAGTACGACGTTGTGTTAAATGGTTGGGAAATCGGTGGCGGAAGTATTCGCAATCATCAGCCGGATGCGCTCAAGGCGGTATTTGAAATTATGGGATTTGAAGAAAAACGGATTCAAAACAATTTTGGCCATATGCTTGAAGCGCTCGGTTCCGGCGCGCCGCCGCACGGCGGAATAGCTTGGGGACTTGACCGCTTAATGATGATTCTGGAAAACGAACCGAATATCCGCGAGGTCATCGCGTTTCCGAAAACCGGTGATGGCAGGGACTTAATGATGGACGGACCATCAGAAGCAAGACAAGAGCAGCTCAAAGAATTACACCTCAAAATTGCCCCGACGTCAGAAGTCGAGGTCCCGACCGGAGCGTCGGGAAAAATTAAGTTCACTACTGATAAAAAATAAATACGCGTCCCATTAGAGACGATAATGATATACACATATGTTTCATAAAATAACAAAACTAGAAAATAAAACATTTTTCACGCCAGCAAACCACGGAAGCGCCATATTTAGCGCAATGAATATTTTCATGCAAAAGGTTCGAGTAAATAATATAACAATGGGAATCGCGAAAAGCGCTTCCTGTCTCTAACGGGATGAAAGATATTAAAAAAGGACGGACTTTAATTGTAATAAAGCCAGACGGTGTCTAACGCAGCTTGATAGGAGAAATTATTAATCGATATGAGAGATGCGGGCTAAAACTCGTTGGATTAAAAATAACAGTGCCGACGGCGGAGATTGTGGAAAAGCATTATCTTATTGACCCGGAATGGAAAATAAAAGTCGGGGAAAAAGCGATTAACTCATACCGCAAAAAAGGCAAAACGCCGCCATCGGAGGATCCGCTCAAAGTTGCCGAGAAAGTGCTTGATGCGCTCATAAAATATATGACAAGCGGGCCGGTTATCGCGATGGTGTGGCAGGGGATGCATTCAGTCGGCATTGTGCGGAAAATTACCGGCGGGACCGAGCCGCTTACGTCGGATGTCGGCACAATCCGCGGGGATTTTATGATAGACTCCTACGAGGTTTCGGATATTGACGGACGGGCGGTGCGA
Organism: Patescibacteria group bacterium; assembly: GCA_038062995.1. Classification (GTDB taxonomy): domain Bacteria; phylum Patescibacteriota; class Minisyncoccia; order UBA6257; family GWB1-50-10; genus JAUSHK01. Next base: position 6,810 of record JBBTVZ010000005.1, read on the forward strand.
AACCTTCTTCATTCATCTGGTTCACCGGAAGACGCGGAGAAAGAAATCGCGTTATGGTTTAAACCGGAAGAATTAATTAATTACAGGCTTATAGGAGATGCAATCCTCTACGACGTGAATCTGGACGGCATATTAGAATAAACTCCATAAATAAAACTTAAAGAAGCATACCCATCAAAATCTCCCGAAATATGCTTACTGAGCAAAAACTCTCACCCACTATTTTAATAGAACTTCTAGGACGATTTGATCTTGGTGTAATTAAAAAAATCAAACCGCTTGCCACAAGCGGCAATATCACTTATATCATAAGCACTATTAACAAAAACTATTTACTTCGTCTTTCTCCACTGGATTTCAGGTGGCGATCAAAACGGGAAATAAACGCTGAATTAGAGCTCATTAACTATCTCCATGAGAAAAAGTTTCCTGTTCCAAAACCAATTTTTACAAAAAATGGCAAGCAAATAATCTCCTGGAAAAAACACTTTGGATATTTAAGAGAGTTTATTGACGCCCAACCTAAATTTAACCCGACCCTAGGAGAAATAAAGCAATTTGGGGAATTATTTGGTCGATTCCATAATTTAGTTCAAAATCATAAGACCAAACATAAAAGAAAGCACATTTGGGATTTAAAAGAAACGAAGAAAAATTTTAAAAAAGATAAGGAAATAATTTCAAAAAGTAGTTTCGCACAAAAAGAAAAGTTTATAAAAAGATATGAAAAGGAAATTTTTTCGCTAAATTTCTCCGATAATCTTCCTTCCGGCACAATCCATGAAGATTTAGGAAAAAGGCACGTTCTTTGGAAAAAAGATAAAATTGTTGGGATTATAGATTTTGATAGAAGTTACTACGGGAAACTTGTTCTAGATTTAGGGGAAGTTTGCAGGGGATGGTGTTTTACGAATAACTGGAAAAGGTGGAATAATAAAAATTTTCAAGCCTTACTAGACGGCTATCAGAACAAAAGGAGATTAACAGACATTGAGAAAAAATACTTGGTTGGCGCCATCAAATTTGGAATATTGGAAAGGAGCTTATCTTTTTGTTTGCGGTTTATTAACATAACTCACGACAAAGAAGACGAAAAATATGCCCTGTATTCAATTTCAGAAAACGGGCTGTTGGGAATGATAAAAAAAAATAAAGAAAAAATTGAAAAATTTTTAAAAATACTATAATCTTTTATTGTGATATGCAAGAAAATTTCAAACCGGAATTTGAAAAAGAGACAGAAAAATCAGCAACAGATGCGCATTTAAAGGGTTTAAACCCTCAATTATGGAATGAACTTTCTGATTTATCCCCAGAACAGCAAGATAAACATTGGTTTGATTTAACTCAAAAACATCTCAATGATTACAGAGACGGGAAATCATCAGGGGAGGGATTTAAATCAGAAGAGTTAGAATTTCTTTTTTTAAATCGTTTAGGTTTAAAAAGTGTTCCTACATTAAATTCGGAAATGCCCCAAAGAGGGTTTTATTTTGATCCTGAAGGGCAACCAAAGCAGAGAATGGAAAAATTTGGTAATTTCGGGAATTTTATAAGAACTATTCACGGCGAAGCAGAAAAATATATCGGAAAAACATCTAAACCGTTTCAAATTTTAGTCGGAGGCATTGGTATTTCGGGAAAAGCAACCTTAAGAAACGTTTTAGCAAGGGAATTAAGTGAAAAAAATCCTGAACAAAAAATAATATCGTGGGACAGGGATTATCAGAAACTTTTTCCAATTCCTTCAGAATGGCAGGGCGATATTAACATCATAGAAGATGTGCATGGATTAGACGATAAACGAGACGAAGGCGGAAAATTTGAGCGATTTGACGGCACGGAAGGACTGCCTGAAGGCTATGATGTGGTAATTTATGTTCTTCCGACAGCAAAAACCTTTAAACAAAACTTACTTAGACGCGGCACAGGCTGGCTACAGGTAGGAAAGCTCGATCTTACTGCCCCAGGAGAAAAACAATATTCAGAAAACCGAGAACAAAAAGTCAAGCAAACAGCTGATGAGCTGGAGAGATTTTTGCCAGAAGCAAAGAAATGGTTCAGGGAGCAATTAGAGGTTTTAAGAGAACTTAAAAACAAAGGGGTAAAAATAGCAGTTGTTGAGCCGTCAGAGATTCTTAAAACGCTCTACAAGTTTGAAAAATTTGAAGAAAAACCAGAATTATTAGACAAATCTTTTTCAGAAGCATTAACAATTCTCTTTGAAGAAAAAGATAAGATTTGAAAATTTTGACCGCTGTTTTGGAGATAAAAATCGGGCGAGCGGACAAAAAATGGAGAGGTTAGTTGTCCACAGGAGGCTATTTTTCTTTTATCGGGATGGTATAATACAAGTGTTCCGTTCTACAAAGATTCCAGATTAAATCAATTGTGAAGGGATTCCGTATAGACTGGTCCCGAGGGATCAGACCGAGGAAACCCACCTAGCTCTTAGCTGGGATCACCTTTGTGGGGCGGAATATTGCGTAACAAATAAAAGTTCCTGTGTGTGAGGCACGGGAATTTTTATTTGTGGTATATTATTACATATGGTCAATTATCTTATTCAAAACACGTGGGCAATAGTCGCGCTTGTGGTGTGGAGCTTGATTTGGAAAGGAATCGCGCTTTGGAAAGCGGTAAAAAACGACAGTAAGCCGTGGTTTGTCGCACTCCTTATTGTAAACACCGTCGGACTTCTCGAAATCCTCTACATTTTCTGGCTTTACAAATTTGGCCGCCACGGCAAGCAAGTATAAAAACCCAAAATCCCCTCTGAAACGAGGGGAGGTTAGTTCGATTCCTATAAGGAAGAAAAAGGGAGATGTTTAGACATCTCCCTCAGTGAAGAATTGATTTATTTACCATTTGGATATTTCGTTGTGCATACCACTGAAAACTAACAATAATCCAAGTAGAAGACCGAGATGAAAAAGAACCGCGATCAATACTTCGGCTCCAGACATCTCTCCGTTTGGCTCCTTCTCCTGCCATCACGACCAAAGTCCGATGACGCCGAGACCACTCAGAACCACCAACCAAACGCTTCCGAATTTCAGAAGCATCCAACCAGCAAGCAATTGAAAAATAAAAACAAAACCCCTCCGACATCTATCGAAGGGGATTTTTTAATTTCTCAAGTTTCTTGGCATACTTTTGTGGATTATTAGTTTTTTCATTGTAAGTATTGTGAGATGGCTGTGAAAGTTTAGGATCATTGTCGGCGTTCCGCCATCCGCCCACGCGACTATCAGTTGGTGTCCTTTTTCAAGTACAGTTTCTATATCAATCAGTCCTCCTCCTTGATTAAGTTTGTAAACTTCTCGTGTAATAATACGAGTCTGTTCTGGTTTTGTTATTATTCTTACATCTTCGGGATTGCTTAGAATATGCAGAAGCACATAAATTTGTCCCGGTTTCCGTGTTAAGATATTCCTAACTTTTTTATCGATGTAATTCAGATCATCGATGATTCCCCAGTTTATATCTAGAAACGCTGGGGTTATTACTGATTTATGTGCGGCTGGCGCGGCAATCTGGGTCCGTGCAATGCCTACAAGATAAGCTCTTGATGCCATATATCTCTCTCCTTTGTTAATGAACTGCAGGACTGCAAATAAAGTAACAGTTAATAAAAATTTATTCAACTTTGTCGGGGAGCCGGGATCCGCCAGCTGGCGGAGGACCCGGTCTACTAGTACATTAAAGTCAAGGATTTTGTCGGAGTAGGCGGAATTGAACCGCCGCTACATGCACCCCATGCATGCGGGCTGCCACTACCCCATACTCCGTTTATTAAGTTATATCACGCAAGTATAAAAACAAAAACTCGCCTTCGTTAAAAACTACGGCGGGCAGGCGCCCCCTCTGATTAAATTGCTATAAATTACGATTTTACCGCTTTCTTAGTCAGTGTCCGCAAACATTGCGTGCACACCAAAGAACGCTTGCCGGAAACAAGAAGTTTAGTCCATTGTAAGTTTGCTTTCTTTTTACTCCAGTTTGTGGGATTAAACTTCCCGCGCAATTTCTTGCGGGTTCCGCCCATTGAGAACGATTTTTCACATCGCGCGCATGCTCGCATATATTTAGTAAGTAGTTTGTCTCCCTGCGGGAGATGTCCCGGAGGGACATAGTGATGAGTAGAAGAATACACGACAGTGATAGTAAGTGTCAAATATTTCTGTCCCGGCGTCTATCCGTTAGTCGGCTGTCCTAGCGCCTAAAGCCTAGCGCCTGATCTCCTTAGTCTATTTACCCTACCGTCGTTTCCTTATACGTTTTCTTTGTGAAATTAAATTCGTAGAATTTTAAACTGTCGTCGCTTCCTATCTGGATAATAACAGTGCTTCGCGAAGGGTCGGTGCTGAAAATAATATTTCCTGTCATCGCGCTTTTTGGAGGCATAGAAGCAAATTGCCCGTTCGTTCCGGAAGCTTTTATATTGTCTCCGTTTAAATTAAGAATTTCAATGACCGTCTTGGGGTCAAATGCGGAATATCCTTTTGCTTCTTTGGTGAAAACCTTTAGTCCGACAGTCATTGTTCCGTCGGCGGTTCTGTCCACGTTCTCAATGGTAACGGTAAGTTTTGTTTGCGGGAGAAGCGTAGGACTTGATTGCGTGTCAAATAAAATCGCGGCTGGAATAGCCGTACTAGCCGAAGGCTGTTGATTTTGTACTGCCGTTTCAGTTTGTTTTTGATTCGTGTCCAGATTGTTGTTAGAAGAATTCGCGCCTGTTTGTTGGGAAGCGCCGGAGCCGCGGTTTGCGAATTCAAGCTGAAGCTGGACGTTTTTTAAGTCGGTTGAAAGTGTTCCAATCTTATCAGACATCAAAAGAAACCCGCCGGCGGCAAGAAACGCGAAAACTATTATAGTTATATAAATCGGTGCGTCGCTTTTTCTTTCCATGGTTTTTAGTATATCATAAAATTAATGGAACTTATTTTTATTATCGTAGTGCTGATTTTCTCGGTTGTTATCCACGAGGTTTCGCACGGATATATGGCGGAGCGTTTAGGAGACAACACAGCTCGGCTTGCCGGACGCCTTACACTAAACCCGATAAAACATTTAGACCCGGTAGGCTCTTTCCTTGTGCCGGCGGTTTTGGCGTATTTAGGAGGCGTGGTATTTGGATGGGCGCGCCCGGTTCCGTATAATCCGAGAAATTTAAGAAATTTAAGAAGAGATGAAGCGCTTGTCGCGGCGGCCGGCCCAATTTCAAATATTATTATTTCTGTCGCATTCGCGCTTATCTATAGAAATATTTTAGATGTTTCTTTATTTGTCATTATTATCCAAATAAACCTTTCGCTCGCGGTGTTTAATCTGATTCCGATTCCGCCGCTTGACGGTTCAAAAATTTTCTTCGCGCTTTTACCGCAACGAGGCCTGTTTTTGGAAATTAGAAACGCGCTTGAAGGACAGTGGTTTATAATCCTACTTCTCATAATATTCCTTGGTCTTGATTTCGTCAGTTGGGTTATTTTTATGGTGTACAGGCTTTTAATGGGTGAAATGGGGTTATAGCTAAATATTGACAAGAAAAATACACTATGTTATCTTTAGCTGTAACGCTGTAACAAAGAAAACACTTTGTTGTAACTTACAAACCAAATTATATAAACAAAAGGAGATTCTCATGGAAGGATGGTTAGGGAAACTGATTGACCGAATTGAGGCATTGCCGGAAGAATATCTGATCCCCGGCCCGGATCTGCAAAAACACGAAATTGAATCGGGAGAAAAACCGGCGGGGATGTTACCGCCCTATCTTGTAAAACTTCACGGGGTTTTGCAACAACTGATTGACGAAAGAAACGAAATGGTGAAGAAACATGGTGAAGAGCATGAAAAGCCGGACTACGACGGGGAAAAATGCGATCTGTTCCTCAAAGAACTTTCCCAAAAAGAAAGAGAAATCGAGTTAGTCAAGAAAATCTTTTGGTCTTCTGTCAGGGAACATTTCAATATTAACACTGAGGACGTCAAACTCGGTATAAGAAAAGATTTTCAGGTTGTTTCGTTTAAAAACGGAGAAGAGGAGGACGGCATAATCAATTTCATTGGGGTTTCCGGGTCGAGTGAAATAGGGAAAGCAATAGCGAGTGCCATCCGGCGCTAAAATTCATTTCATTAATCAAAGGGCAAAGATTTGTATAAATTCTTTGCCCTTTAGCTTTTTGAGAGGCTAATTTTTGAGCAAACGCAATAGCGATTGACTTTTGTCCGCGGTTCGCTATTATATAACCAACATCGCCAAACGGTTGGCGTTTTTCAGTGAAACCGTTTTTTATATGCCGACAATTAATCAGTTAGTAAAAAGAAAAAAGCGAAGCAGCGCCTCGTCAAAAGACAAAACACCGGGGCTTAGTTTTTATTTTAACTACCTAAAAAACAGGTCGGTAGATTCTCCGTCGCCGTTTAAACGTGGAGTGTGCGTTAAGGTGTTTACGACAACGCCAAAGAAGCCGAACTCGGCTCTTCGCAAGGTTGCACGCGTCCGCCTTACAAACGGAATGGAAGTCACGGCGTACATCCCTGGTGAAGGCCATAATTTGCAGGAACACTCCGTCGTCGTCATTCGCGGCGGCCGCGTTAAGGACTTGCCGGGCGTCCGCTACCACATTATCCGCGGAATGTTGGATACTGAAGGCGTGAAAGATAGAAAACAACAGAGAAGCAAATATGGAGCAAAAACGCCCAAGTAAGAATTTTGTATAGACCGAGCACTCAACACGCAATTGCAAAAATCTATGTATAAAGTCGAAATCCAATCAACATTTCAAGCCAGCATCGAAAGCACATTGAGTGCTCGGTGCTCAGTGTTGTGGCTAAATTTATTTCGCCGCAGCAAGCTGGGCTCGTAAATTAAGACAACACTGGCATATGAGAAAACGAAGCTATTATAAAAAAAGAGAACACATTAGCGACCATAAATATAATCGCATTAATATGGCGCGTTTCATCAATTATTTGATGACTGGCGGGAAAAAGACTCGCGCGGAATTTGTGTTTTACGGAATGATGGAAAAATTGAAGGAAATTACAAAACAAGACCCAATCGCAATATTTGAAAAAGCAATTGAAAACGTGACGCCGCTTCTCGAGGTGACTTCAAGGAGAGTTGGAGGAGCGAACTACCAAATACCGCGCGAAATTCGTCCGGAAAGGAAATTTTTCTTGGCGACGCACTGGCTTATCCAGGCGGCGCGTTCTAAAAAGGGAAAGCCGATGGCCGACAGATTGGCGGAAGAAATAATCGCTGCGACGAAAAACGAAGGAAACGCGATTAAAAAGAAATTGGATATGCACCGCATGGCGGAAGCGAACAGAGCTTTTGCGTCGCTTTTGAGAAAGCCGGCAGTGCGACAGTAAAAATAGTATGCCGAGACAGTATCCCATAAGTAAAGTTAGAGATATTGGAATAATCGCTCATATAGATGCCGGAAAGACCACAGTTTCCGAGCGCATACTTTTTTATACAGGAATATCTCACAAAATCGGCGAGGTTCATGAAGGGGATACTATTATGGATTGGATGGAACAAGAACGCGAACGTGGAATAACTATTACATCCGCGGCGACAACTTGTTTTTGGACCCCGACATATGTAAGTACAGACAAAAAAGCGCATGAATATCGTTTAAACCTCATCGACACCCCGGGACACATTGATTTTACCGTAGAGGTGAAGCGGTCGCTCCGTGTTTTGGACGGCGCGGTTGTTGTTTTTGACGGTGTTTCGGGAGTTGAACCGCAATCTGAAACAAACTGGAGGTATGCCGATGAATACAAAGTTCCGCGTATTTGTTTTGTAAATAAAATGGACCGCACCGGGGCAAATTTTGAAAATGATATGGAGTCAATTCATGAACGCCTTACGCCGAACGCGGTCGCGCTTCAGATTCCAATTGGAGCGGAAGATAATTTTGAAGGCGTGGTGAATTTATTAGAACAGAAAGCTTATCATTTTGAAGGAGACCATGGCGATAAAATTGTGGAGGTTGAAATTCCGGAAAATCTTAAAAAAGCGGCGGTTAAAAAAAGAAAAGAGCTTATTGAAAAAATCGCCGAAACTGACAATACGATGCTTGGCTTGTATCTTGATGGAAAAGAAATCCCAATTGAAGATTTGAAAAAAGCGCTCCGCAAGGCGACGCTTACTATTCATTTAGTCCCTGTTTTTTGCGGGTCCGCTCTTAAAAACAAGGGCGTGCAGTTTGTGCTTGACGCGGTAGCTGATTATTTGCCCTCACCCATTGATGTTCCTCCGGTAAAAGGAATTAATCCCAAAACGGAACTCGAAGAAGAGCGTCATCCGTCTGATGACGAGCCGTTTTCAGGCCTCGCGTTCAAAATTGCCGCGGACCCGTTTGTCGGCTCGCTTACATTCGTGCGCGTTTATTCCGGAGTTTTGCGGCGCGGAAGTTATATTTTAAACACGAAGAAAAATTCGCAGGAGCGCGTCGGGCGCGTACTTCTTATGCACGCGAATCATCGCGAAGAAGCGGAAGAAATTTATGCGGGAGATTTGTGCGCTATAGTCGGATTGAAAGACACGACAACTGGCGACACGCTTACCGACCCGGGAAGCCCGATTATCCTTGAGAGTATAATATTTCCTGAAACGGTTATTTCAATTCGTATTGAACCTAAAACAAAGGCTGACCAGGAAAAAATGGGACTCGCGCTTCATAAGCTTGCTGATGAAGACCCGACGTTTAAAGTAAGCGGGGATTCCGAAACAAATGAGACGATTATTGCCGGAATGGGAGAACTCCATCTTGAAATCATTGTTGAAAGAATGAAGCGCGAATTTGGCGTTGAGGCGAATGTCGGCCGTCCGCAGGTTGCGTACAAGGAAACTATTAAAGGGCGCGCGGAAGCCGAAGGAAAATATATCAGGCAGTCAGGCGGAAAAGGGCAATACGGCCATGTCTGGCTTAAAGTTGAACCGCTTGAGCGCGGAAAGGGATTTGAATTCGTTGACGCGATTAAAGGAGGCGCGATTCCGCGCGAATTCATTTCTTCAATAGAAAAAGGCGTTGAAGAGGCGCTTAGAAGAGGCGTGCTTGCGGGTTACAAACTTGTAGACCTGAAGGTAACGCTTTTTGACGGTTCGTACCATGACGTAGACTCTTCGGAGTTCGCGTTTAAAATCGCCGCCTCAATGGCATTGCAAGAAGCGACAAGACAGGCAAAGCTTGTTCTCTTGGAACCGGTGATGAAAGTGCAAACGATAGCCCCTTCGGAATTTTTGGGAGATATAACCGGCGACCTAAGTTCACGCCGCGCGAAAATAACGGAGATGGGAGAACGAGGAAGTTTGCGTATTGTAAATGCTTTCGTGCCGCTTGCCGAAATGTTCGGTTATGTTACCAATCTGCGCTCAATAACCCAGGGGAGGGGTAATTTCAACATGGAATTTTCTCATTATGACGAGGTTCCGGTAAATACCGCTGTGCAGATTATTGAAGGCAGGAAAAAATAAACAGGGCTAAATTTTTAATTTGAAATTTGAAATTTTAAGCAGTATGGTATAATCAAATTGTGGTGAATAAACACCACACTGTTTTTTAAGGAGGGATTTGACAAAATAAATAGCCCTAAGCTACAATTACTCTTGTTATTATAACTTACACTATAGGTCGAATATACATTAACCAAAAATATGGCAGAAAAAGAAAAATTTCAGCGGACAAAACCGCACGTAAACGTAGGAACAATTGGGCACGTTGACCACGGAAAAACAACATTGACCGCGGCAATTATGCATGTGCTCCACATGAAAGGTTTGACGAAAAAGGAGGAAGGAGTAAACGACATTGATAACGCGCCGGAAGAAAAAGCGCGCGGTATTACAATCGCGCTTCATCACTCGGAGTACGAAACTGAAAAGCGCCACTACGCGCATATTGACGCTCCAGGACACGCAGACTACATCAAAAACATGATTACCGGAGCCGCTCAAATGGATGGCGCGGTTCTTGTTGTTGCCGCGACTGACGGCCCGATGCCTCAGACGCGCGAACATATCCTTTTGGCATACCAAGTCGGCGTTCCTTCGATTGTAGTATTTTTGAATAAGTGCGATATGGTTGACGATCCAGAGCTAATAGACCTCGTTGAGTCTGAAATTCGCGAACTCTTAAAGAAGTATCATTTTCCAGGAGATGAGATTCCTGTGATTCGCGGTTCAGCATTGAAAGCGCTTGAAGCTAAAACGCTTGACGATCCGGCGGTAAAGCCGATTTTAGATCTCGTGCAGGCACTCGATAGTTATATTCCAGAGCCAATTCGCGAGATGGATAAGCCGTTTTTGATGCCCGTTGAAGATATTTTCTCAATTGAAGGCCGCGGAACCGTTGTTACTGGCCGCGCGGAACGCGGAATCATAAAAGTAAACGATGAAGTTGAAATAGTTGGTTTAAAACCGACTCAAAAATCAGTTGTTACTGGAATTGAAATGTTCCAAAAAACTCTTGACGAGGGGCGTGCCGGCGACAACATTGGAATATTACTTCGCGGTTTAAAGAAAGAAGACGTGGAACGCGGGCAAGTTATAGCAAAACCCGGCAGCATTACGCCACACTCTGAATTCGAAGCGGAAATCTATGTGCTTTCGAAAGAAGAAGGTGGAAGACATACTCCATTCTTCAAGGGATACAAACCGCAATTCTACATTAGGACAACTGACGTAACCGGAGAAGTTATTCTTAAGGAAGGAACTGAAATGGTTATGCCTGGGGAC
>JBBTVZ010000006.1:0-35648 GCA_038062995.1 Patescibacteria group bacterium
CTTCCTGCTTCAAAAAGTCTTGAAGAGAATCGAATTAGCTCTCAATGATCCTGACTATGCTCTTTACCTTCACACCGCGCCATGCAACCAACCAGAATTGTCATATTACCACTGGCATCTCCAAATAGAGCCGGTCACTGAAGCGGTAGTAGCTGGTTTTGAAAAGGGTTCTGGAACCTTCATTAATCCCCGCACACCCGAAGCAGCAGCAGAAGACCTAAGAAAAGTATTATAAAACTTTCCAAATCAAAGTCGCTTGCAAGTTCGCAGGCGACTCTTTGTTATTTTTCTAAAGTGAAGCTCCATGGGCTTACAACCGAGGCATCTTTCTGTTCAGGGCTCCGTGGAGCGGAACCCCGCACCGAAAGCCCTTAGGGCTTTTACCATTCATCCTCGGACTTACGTCCAGGGCTTTCTGGTGCGGGGGTAACCACTAAAATCTAGTTTCTGTGCCCCCGGCAGGAATCGGACCCGCATCAATGCCTTAGAAGAGCACTGCTCGATCCATTGAGCTACGGGGGCCATTCTATAAAACTCTTTCAATGGATTTGATTCTATTCTAAATATGAGATAATTTCTAGAGATACCGCAAACTGCGGTATAGTGATATATCGGCAAGTTAGAAACAGAAACGGAGCGTAGTATACCGGTAGTACGTCTGCTTTGGGAGCAGATAGACCGGGTCCGATTCCCGGCGCTCCGACATTTCCTCTATTTGACTTTATGTAAGTTTATGGTACACTAGTAAACGGCTTTTTAAATCTTAAATAACTAACCTTTTAATCTCGGTTTCAAAAGGAGGCTTTATGATCGGTGCAGGTAGTTTAACAACAGAGCAGGTAAAAGGAACGGGCACGACGCAAACACAAACACAAAAAGGAGGTGGCGAAAAAAGTTACCTTACACAGAAAGATTTAAAGACAATCAGATTAAAGCTTGAGGATGAAAAGAAAAAATGCATCGAAACACTTGAAGCAAGTGACGAGACAATAAAAGAAGGAGTTACTCAAGTACATACATCCGGAGCGCACGACGAAAACGGGTCCCATGAAATAGGCATTGAAACAACTGCTCTCGGAGGGCAACGCGCTGGAGTTCATCTCAAAAAAATACTCGCTGCTTTAGAAAGAATTAAAGAAAAAAACTACGACGGCATCTGTATAAGTTGCCGAAAACCGATTAATAAAGAAAGGTTAAAAGCTGTGCCAACAACAAGGCAATGTATAACTTGCAAAAACGGCCAGCATTAGTCACTTAGCAAACTCAAACGAAGGAACATTATGGGTAGTACTAAAAGTACTGCCCATTTTTATTTCTATTTAGTTTCGCGATTGGTCTATTGCAAAGATTCATCAAATTTCCCCATCTTTTCCAAAAACTGCGCGTTCAAATCATTTATCTTCTTAGCGCTGGCACTGACATCAAAAAGCAGCTTTTCCGCAGCTCCGGCTCTCGTTTGAATTTCATCCGGTGTTGAATATGAAAGCATATCAAGAAATTCATTTACATATCTTGTATACACTATGAACTCATTAATAAGTGAAAGTTCGGTTATTGAGGCATCATACGCAAGCCGCTGGCTTTTAGTATTTAAAATACCCCCAAGAGATTCCGCGATTTTTTGAAGATACCGAGAAAGTGCAAACACCTCATCGTACGCGTTGTTGTTTGTTTTTCTTGCTTCTTCAAAAAGACGAAGCATCTCACTATATTCTTTTTGCGGATTTAAAAGTATCGCGCGCTTCAGCGTGCTGTTTGTTTCATTCGCTAACCCGACAGCCTCCCTACTTACAGTAGCCGCATCATTTCTCGCCGCAATAAACTCCGGCGAAAGTGTGACTGGTCCGCTACCAGCAGAAAACGCAATATAAATCCCATATACAATCATAAGAACTAAAATAACCCCAGTAACAATCAAGGTCTTTTTGTCGCGAGACTTAAGATGTTCTAAACGCATCATTTACAACAAAAACACTACTACAAAACAAATTCCTTTTCAATACCAAGAAATAGGCCAAATCTCTCTAAATCTTGTATTTTGATAAACAATCATGCAATAATTACATATACAGAGCCAATGTTACACTTGTAACGCGAGAGTAGCACAACCCCGACGTTTTAGTAGTCAGGGGCGCCGACTCCAAAATGGGCATCGGCGTGGTAATAAATAAGCGGGATTCGTATAGTGGTAGTACATCACCCTTCCAAGGTGAAGGCGCCAGTTCAATTCTGGTATCCCGCTCTAAAATATGTTACACAAGCACCACGAAACAAAAGTCGCCCTGGTTCGTTCTACTATATGAAGGACGAAATATTGCTCGTTCAAAAAGCAAAAAATGGCGACAATAAAGCCTTCGGAGACCTCTATGACTATTATCTTCCGAAAATCTATAGGTTTATATTTCTTAAGATAGGCGGGAGAAAACAGGACGCGGAGGACATTTCCCATCACGTCTTCACGCAAGCATGGGAAAATATGAGTAAGTTTGAATTTCAGGGATTCCCATTTGGAAGCTGGCTGTATAGAATCGCGTCAAACGCTGTCATTGATTATTACCGCACTTTCAAAAATCATTTTGATATTGATGAAACTGCGCAAGAAACTTTGGCGCGCGATTCGGGATTCGAAAATCGCATTGATACGGCATTCGATATTGAACTCGCGAAAACGGCGATTTCTAAATTGGAGCACGACCAACAAAACGTAGTAATCATGAAATTCATAGACGAGTTATCGACAAAGGAAATAGCCCAAGCGCTTGGAAAAACCGAGGGAGCTATTCGGGTAATACAACACAGGGCATTGAAACAAATAAAAAGTCATATAGATGCATCAAGAAATAATCCAACAATTAAAGAAGCTTAACGCGATAGAACCTGACGCGGAATTTGTCAGGCGTTCACGCAATCATATCGTATCAATGAAGAACGAGCCTGCTTTCGCGTTTCCGTCGTTTTCATTTTTCCCAAGATTGAGTCTTGTGGGAGCTTTCGTATTCGCCGGCCTTCTTCTCGCAATTTTCTATCCATTTTCTTTTTCTTCAAACCAAACATTTTCTGCGTTGAGCGCGAAAGCGATAAACCGCGAATTCGACAACTTAAGCATTAATATGCAGCTCAATGAAATAAAATTCGACCAGAACGCGCACCAAACAATCGCCGCGGCAATTATGGAAATTACCGATATGAAAACCCAACACCTAAGCTCGCAAATTCTTGAATCGGAAAATGTAGGCATGACAATTGACGAAACTGGAAATCAAATCGATGAACTGCTAAACCAGGTCATCAATTAACATCGTGAAAAAACATCTCGCAAATATAGGCGCGGCAATTCTTCTTATAGGAGTATTATTTTCCATAAAGGCGGCGAGAGCGACAGAATCGCCCGTGCAAAAAGCATTAGATGATGTAAAGGGAACATTCGACAGCCTGATTAATGCGAAGGATGAAAATAACCCGCAAGAGCTCTCATTTCGCATCGAAACATATAAAAAAGTAATTGACTTCTCAATAACTGAAGCAAAAGACCTGAAGGTAAGGCTTCTTTCTATTGACCCGATAGAAAAGGATCTTTTGGTATGGAAAAAAAGTGTCTTGGAAAATATCGGAAAAGCCTTGGAATATTATGATTCACAAAACAAACTCTTTAGCGACAAAGAAAAAACAATTGCAACAATAGAGCAGTTGAAAGAGCTCGCGAAAAATTTCAAAGAAGAACGCGACAGCAAGTTTTCCGCGTCAATAAACCAAATAAAAGACTTCATAATGACTACGCAGGAAAAAGAATCCATAGAAGTCGCTAAAAGCCGATTGGGAAAAATCCAGGAAGACGTGAATAAATTACAAAAGGCAAGGATAAAAAACATTAATGAGCTCGTAAATATGCTAGGAAAAGCGAAAATATTAATCGATGTGGCGCAAGGTCTAAGTAAAGAGGCGGATGGAATGTTTACAAGAAGCATTATCGTTGTTTCAACAACATCAACTAATGAGCTCGTAAATGCGTCTAGTACAGAAACAACGTCTTCAACATTAATAAAAATCAAAGAAGAAACAACATTAGTTTCAACAAGTACTACGGCTACATCAACAGACGATACAATAGGCAATAGCGCGCTCATTATTACGACAACAACAGTAGTAAGCGCTTCAAGTACGCCAAGTAATGCAACCAGTACGGAAGTAACTATTATTACCACAACCCAATCACCGTCAATAAAAGATTTGGTAAAAAACTCCTTAATGAAAATTAAGGAGGCCTATCAAGTCTTTATTGAGATGAGCTCTCTTGTGAGGAAAGGGCTCAAGTAGGCCCTGCTTGCAGGGCAAACTAAAATCCCCTCCATGGAGGGGATTTTAGTTTCTGAAAACAAAACGGCTTATAGAATTGCTTCTTTTAAAAGTTTTCCTGCTCGGAATTTTGGTTTCTTTGATGCCTTAATCTGAATCTTTTCTCCAGTTTTCGGGTTTACACCCATGCGAGCAGCCCTATCAGCAACGCGAAAAACCCCAAAGCCGCTTACAGCGACTTCTTCTCCTTTACTCATGGTCTTAACTATTGTATCAAAAACCGCGTCAACGGCCTGTTGCGCTTGCTTCTTTACCTCAATCCCCGCCTCCTTCATTACCGCTTCAACTAATCCATCCTTTTTCATATAAATTTATTTAATGCTGTAAATCGACCTTTTATCATTCCGACTTCATACAGTATAGCAAATAATATAGATTATTACTATACAAACTGCTACTTCGCGTATTCTATCGCCCGAACCTCGCGTACAACCGTAACTTTTATTTCTCCGGGGTACTGCATATCTGATTGAATCTTTCCCGCAATTTGTTTGGCTAATTGGAACGCTCCAAAGTCGTCAATTTTTTCAGGAACAACGAAAACGCGCACTTCGCGTCCGGCGGAAACCGCGTATGCCTGTTTTACGCCTTCAAAGCCCCTAGTTATAGTTTCGATTTCCTCAAGCCGCTTCAGATATTTCTCAAGCGAATCGCGCCTTGCGCCAGGACGAGCCGCCGAGATGACATCAGCAGCGGCTACGACATACGCTTCCGGAATCAAGTATGGATAATCGTCATGATG
This sequence comes from Patescibacteria group bacterium, assembly GCA_038062995.1. Classification (GTDB taxonomy): domain Bacteria; phylum Patescibacteriota; class Minisyncoccia; order UBA6257; family GWB1-50-10; genus JAUSHK01. The sequence continues at coordinate 5,096 of JBBTVZ010000006.1, forward strand.
CGATTCCATCGCTTTTATAACAGCTTCGTCAATGTTGTACTTTTTAAGAAGTTTCCTGCCAAGTTCCACGTGGCTTCCTTCAACTTCGTGGTCAATTGCTTTCCCAATATCATGAAGCAACGCGCCTTTCTTCGCTACCGCCACATTTAATCCGAGTTCTGCCGCGATCATTCCGGTGATGTGCGTCATTTCAATTGAATGCTGTAAAACATTCTGCCCGTAACTCGTCCTGTAATTGAGTTTACCAAGCATGTTGGTAATCTCTTTTGGAAGGTCAAGTATTCCGACTTCGTATGCCGCATCTTCCCCGACTTTCTTAACGTGTTCCTCAAACTCGGTTCTCGTCTGTTCTACAATTTCCTCGATTCGAGCTGGCTGAATTCGCCCGTCTTTCATAAGTTTTTCAAGCGACAGTCTTGCAAGCTCCCTCCTCATTGGGTCAAATGAAGAAATAACAAGGCTTTCAGGCGTCTCATCTATTATCACTTCAACGCCTGTCGCGCGCTCAAAAGCGCGCACATTTCTCCCCTCTCGGCCGATTATTTTTCCTTTTATATCTTCATTAGGCAATGGAACAATACTCGTCGTAGCATCGGAAATTTTATCGCGCGCGCATCGTTGAATCGCCGTTGTAATCACCTCAAGTGTTTTTGCTTCTATCGCATCGTGTTTATCGCGTTCAAGCGAGGCAAGAAGCCGCGCCAACTCGTCCCTGTTTGCGTCTTCAAATTTTGCAAAAATTTTCTCGCGGGCCTCTTCATGCGTTATTCCAGATATCCTTTCAAGTTCAGCCAAGGCTTTATCGCGAAGCGTTTTTGTCTCCTTTTGAACCTCCTCTACGCGCAAAAGCCCTTTCGAAAGTTGCAATGATTTTTCTTCAAGCGAGGCGCGATCTTTCTCAAAAGAGTCCTCGCGTTTAAGCAGCCGTTCTTCCAGGCGTCTAACGTCCTGCTTTCGTTCGCGTTCTTCTTTTTGCGCCTCCATAAGAATGGAAGCTGCGCTATCCTTTGCGGAGACAACCAACTCCTTCGCCTTTGCGCGGGCACTTTCAAATTCCTCTTCAAGTTTTCGTTCAAATGACTCTTTAGAGCGCCGAGCGAAGAAGAATCTTATTCCGTATCCAAGCGCAATGCATAGAACCGCAATAACCCCGACAAATAACGGGTTTGTAATCATAAGCGAAATTGATTTTTTGACTTATCGACATTTGTAATGTAACTATACTACTTGGCTATAAAGGAATCAATACGGCAAATATATGGTAAGATAAAATGCAATGAAACAAACCGTAATATTAGTAATCGTGGATGGTTTTGGGATTGGAAATCTTGATGAGAGCAACCCTATCCACGCTGCAAAACCCAAAATTATCTCGGAAATCCAAAACAATTTTCCCGGAGGAGCACTCCACGCGTCTGGAAGTGTTGTCGGACTTTCATGGCAGGAAGAAGGCTCAAGCTCGCTTGGGCACCTTATGATAGGAGGGGGAAGAATTGCCGAAGAAAAAGCAATGAGCGTAATAAAAGAAGTTGAATCGGGGAAAATCGACATAAACAGGCCAGTTGAGCTTATTCATAAAACGCTGGGAGAAGTCCTTACAAATAATGAGAAATTCCAGTTGCGAGTCGCGGAAACCGCGAGAGAAAATCAAATTATGTATGTCTTTAGTGGATTTAGAAAAGACCCGTTTCCAAACGAATACAGGGTTGTTATTCCATCCGAACGCGTCGCGCGTCCCGATGAATATCCTGAAATGCGCGCGCAGGCAATAACTGACAGGCTTATAATCGCAATAAAAGAAGGCACGTTTGATTTTATACTCGTCAATTATGCGAACGCTGATATTGTCGCATCAACTGGAAACTATGACGCGACCATTAAAGCAGTGGAAATAATCGACCGCGAACTTGAAAGAGTTGTAAAAGCCGTTTATGAGGAAAATCATATATTAATAGTAACCTCAAGCCACGGAAACGCCGAGAATGTGATGAATCTAAAAACAGGGCTTTCCCAGAAAACAAATGACGCGAGTCCTGTTCCGTTCTACATAGTCGAAAAAAAATTCGTGCTTCCGAAACCGAACGAAAATCCGTTTCGCCCGCATATTATAGGCATGCTTCCTGATATAGCGCCTACAATTTTAAACCTAATGTGTATTCCAAAACCTGACGAAATGACAGGAGAGAGCCTGCTCCCGCAGTTCGGGATACAAACATAACTGGCTGTGCAATGGTATAATAATCACTTTATATGGGCTTTTTCGGAAAATTAGCACTTCACGTCGTCGCGAACGCGATAGGAATATCCGTTGCGAACTATTTTATACTTGGATTTTCCTTTTCCGGCGATTTTATAGCACTTATCATCGCTGCAATCATATTGACCGCGATTCAAACATTTCTGAAACCAGTTCTTAAATTATTCTTCGGTCCACTCATAGTCATGTCTTTAGGGCTTTTTATAATAGTGATTAACGCGATAATCCTTATAATTCTTGACTTTTTCTCAAATGAACTTACAATCCAAGGGTATCTTCCGCTTCTCTACGCCACGCTTATTATCAGCGCGATAAACATAATAATAGGATTGGCGGGAAAAGAAACGAAGAAATAAATATATGCTCATACTAGGAGAAGTCGTGATTTCTGCGGTGCTTATAGTGCTTATTCTCGCGCAAGAGAGGTCGGCTGGAGCGTCCGGAATATTTGGAGCCGGAGGAGGAGAAGGAGCAAGTTATCAAACGCGCCGCGGCCTTGAGAAGGGAATCTTTTGGGCAACTATAGTTGCGGCCGCTGTTTTTGCGGGACTTGCCGTAATAAAACTGATTCTCTAAATCTTTTTATATCCCCTCCGTCATGCCGTTAATTGGAGCTATAAGAAACTCTTTATCTACCCGAGAATGGGCAGTTTTTATCGCTGCGATTTTTATCTTTATAGCGTCGCTCGTAGCCCGCGCGGCAATTATCGTAAATGAAAATAGCGTTTATATTCCAGTCCGCGGCGGCTCATACATTGAGGGGGTTCTGGGCCAGCCAATCACCATAAATCCCGCCGTTTCAAAAAATCTGGCCGACCTTGATATCTCTTCGCTAGTTTACAGTCCGATATCCGACCTCATTCTCACGACAGAGGTGAGTCCGGATGGAAAAACATACTCAATAAAACTTAAAGAAAACCTTAAATGGGATGACGGAGTGCCGCTCACAAGCGACGACATAATTTTTACCATTCAAACAATTCAAAGTTCGGAATCACGCTCCCCGTCCGCGAAAAACTGGCAGGGCGTTTCGATGGAACGCGTAAGCGAACTGCATGTGATATTTATGCTTCCGGACCCGTTCTCGTTTTTCCCGAACGTGCTTAAGAGAACGCGGGTAATTCCAAAACACATCTTCGGAAACATACCGATTGAAAATTTCAGGTTGTCCGCGTACAATCTCGAACCGGTTAGTAGTGGGCCATACAAGGTAAAAGGGTTTAGTAAAAGGCGGGATGGCTTTATAACCGAGTATCATCTCATTCCAAACCCGAATTATTTCGGAGAAGCTCCGCGCATTGAAAACTTTTATTTCAAATTCTATCAAACTTCGGACGAACTGGCTGAAGCGTTTCGTTTAAGAGAAGTGAATGGATTTGGAAGCTTGTCCCCCATTGACAGTATGATGCAAGGAACAAGCCGAGTAAAAGTGGAAACCATTCCGATGCCGCGCTACTACGCTATTTTCATAAATCAAGCGAATAATACAACGCTAAAAAACTCGTCAATACGGGAAGCGCTCGATATTTCAATCAATAAGGCAAAACTCGCGGAATTGCTCGGTAAGGGAAACGCGTCCCCCATTTCCGGCCCGTTAACGCTTCCTGAAAACGCGTCTGAACCGAATAATGCATACAACCCAGATATGGCGAGAGAAATTCTTGAAAAAGCAAAGGCGCAGGAAATGAAACTGAATCTTGTCGTGCCAAACGAACAAATTTTCATGGATGCGGCCGACTTCGTGAAACGTTCATGGGTCGGAGTTGGCGTTGGCGAGGTTAATATATTCCCGATTGATACGGAAACAGTCCTCGAAAGCACGGTAAAAACAAGGGATTATGAGATGCTGCTCTTTGGTAATATTCTTGAAAACCCGCTCGATCTTTTTCCGTTCTGGTATTCATCACAGCGGCTATCGCCGAAATTAAACCTCTCGGCATATCAAAATTCCGAAGTTGATATATTTATTGAAAACGTGCGAAAATCAAATAACGAGAAAGAGCGCTCCGTGAACGCGACGCGCGCCGCGTCAATAATTCAAAATGACGTACCGGCTATTTTCCTGTTTACTATTCCCTATTTCTATGCCCACACGGAAAAACTTGCTGGCGTGGACGCTAATTATGTCGTTACGCCGTCCGATAGATTTGAAAATATCACAAGGTGGAGCGTTGTGCGCGCGAGAGTCCTGCGATAAAATTTGACAAATTACAATTGAGGGATTATAATGCTTTTATACGCTAATTTCTCCAAAATTTTGATTATTTGAAATTGTGCTTTGTGATATTTATACATACACATTGGCTTTTAGCGCGTCGTTCACTATTCAGCCGTTTAATTGCATATAATATATTCTTTAACGCTGAGGTGGCGATCCGCCTCCGCCAGTTGGCGGATAGCGGAGATGAGCCTGCCCGCCATGCGCCTCTTGCCGGAGTGGTGGAACTGGCAGACACGTACGGTTCAGGGCCGTATACCGAAAGGTTTGAGGGTTCGAGTCCCTCCTCCGGCACATTCGACTCGCTTTACTCGCTCAGTGCAAGTACATAAATCAAAAAGTCGTTTATAAAACAAATAAAAAAATAATAAATATGATTCCACGACTAGTAAGAACGCCCAAAAGGGCGGATTCTAGAGTTACAAAAAAAATAGACGAAGAAACGGTGAGATTTTGCGCGCTTGGAGGCCTTGAAGAAATCGGGCGCAATATGATGTTCTTTGAATATCGCGATGAAATATTAGTCATAGACGCCGGCCTTCAATTCCCGGCGCAAGAAACTCCCGGCATTGATTACATTATTCCGAACACGGAATATCTGGAGGGCAAAAAAGGAAATATAAAAGGCATTATTATAACGCACGCCCACTACGACCATATCGGCGCGATTCCGCATATACTTGAAAAACTTGGCAATCCTCCGATTTACACGACAATCCTGACAAAAGAAGTTATCATGCGCAGACAGGAAGATTATAGAAACTCGCCCAAGCCGATCTTTGTGATAGTAAAGGGAGGAGAAACTCACAAATTCGGACAATATTTCTCGGTATCTTTCTTTGATGTATTCCACAATGTGCCGGACGGCATCGGGTCGGTAATACATACGCCAATTGGAAATATTCTCCACCCCGGCGAATTTAAATTTAACTATGACAACGACGGGAAACCGAAAAATTTGGATATTTGGAAAAAAGTCGGAGAAGGAGGGGTTCATACGCTTCTCCTGGACTCAACAGGAGCGGAAACACCGGGATTTTCCGTGTCAGAACGCATTGTAGAAGCAGAACTTGAAAAAACATTTAGAGCCGCAAAAGGAAGAATTCTTGTTGGGACGTTTGCTTCGCTTCTCGACAGGCTTGGAGAAATTATAAAAATCGCTGAAAAACTCGGGCGCAAAGTCGCGATTAGCGGCCTTTCAATGAAAACGAATATGCAAATCGTGCAGAATCTCGGATATTTGAAATTTGAAAAAGGCACAATAATTCCGCTCGAAGACATAGGAAAATATCACGACGAAAAACTTCTGATACTATGCACCGGCGCCCAAGGAGAATCAAAAGGAAGCTTAATGCGCATCGCAAACGGAGAACATAAGCAAATTAGAGCAAGACCAGGAGACACGATAATTCTCTCATCTTCAGTAATTCCCGGAAACGAAATGAGCGTGCAAAATCTAAAGGATAACCTCGCCAGGCAAGGCGCTATCATATATCACTATAAGATGCTTGATATCCACTCATCCGGACATGCCGCGCAAGAAGAACTTAAAATGGTTATGACGCTTACAAAGCCAAGGTTTTTTATACCGATTCACGGCTACTACTTCATGCGGCAACGCAACGCGAAACTCGCGGAAGAAGTGTTGGGATTGAAACCGGAAGAAATAATCCTCTCTGATAATGGGCTTGTAATTGAAATGAATAAAAACTCCGTTCGTATAACAAATGAACAGCTCCCAGCTTATTATGTCATGGTTGACGGATTAGGCGTCGGCGACGTCGGCGAAATAGTGCTTCGCGACCGCCTTACCCTCTCGCAGGAAGGGATGCTTGTGATTATCGCGACAGTAAGCAAGCAGGGCGGAAAAATGCTCAAGAATCCTGATATTATATCGCGCGGATTTATCTACTTAAAAGAAAACCAGGAATTATTGGACGAAATCCGCAGAAAAATTCGCGGCATCATCGGCCGCATCCCACATGGGCATCACCAGTCGCTCGACGCCGACTACATAAAAACGCTTATCCGCGACCAAATCGGACAATTCTTGTATACTAAGACGAAGCGAAGACCGATGGTTCTGCCGGTGGTAATCGAAGTATAAATTATGAAACCAATCTTAGTTTCAGGAATTCAGCCAACTGGAAAACTTCATCTTGGAAATTATCTTGGCGCGCTAAAAAATTTTGTTGAGCTTCAAAATTCGGGAAAATACGAGTGTTACTTTTTTGTTGCCGATCTCCACTCACTCACTAAAGATTGCGAACCGAAAGAAAGGCAAAAACGGACACTGGATGTCGCGTTGGATTTTCTCGCTGCGGGCATTGACCCCAAAAAATCTGTCGTATTTATACAATCGCAAATTCCGGCGCATTCCGAGCTCACGTGGATTTTAAACACCATTACGCCGTTCGGCGAACTCCGCAGAATGACGCAGTTCAAAGAAAAAGCCGGTTCCGAAGAAGCGATAACCACAAATGTCGGTCTTTTTGATTATCCTGTCCTTATGGCTGCCGATATTTTCCTTTATGACGCGGCTTTTGTCCCGATTGGAGACGACCAGCTTCAGCACCTTGAACTCACCCGCACGCTCGCGCGAAAATTCAACGCAAAATTCGGTGAAACATTTCTGGAACCCAAGGCACTGTTAACCCCAGCGCCTAGGATAATGAGCTTGGATAACCCGACAAAGAAAATGTCCAAGTCTCAGCCGGAAGGAAGTATTTTTATTGACGACTCGCCGGCAACAATAAGAGAAAAGATAAAGCGTGCAGTAACTGACTCATATAAGACAACCGCCTACGACCCCAAGAACCGCCACGGCATTTCAAATCTTGTGCTTATCTATTCTGCAATGAGCGGTATTTCGATTGATAAAGTTATAGAGCAATCCGCCGGAAAAAAATATTCAGAATTCAAAGAAGAGCTTGCGAAAATCGTAATAAAATCTCTCGCCCCGTTTCAGGCAAAAAAGAAAAAACTTTCCGCGGACGCAAAAAGAGTGTCTTCCGCGCTCGCGTCAGGCAATAAAATTGCAAACTCGGTTGCCGGCAAAAAATTACTGGAGATAAAGAAAAAGATTGGTTTGATATAATACGCAAATTGAAAAGCTCCCTAATTATGGGGGAGCTTTTAAAATTTCATTTTCCCTTCTTCGGTCCTTTCTGAATATAATGAACATTGAAATGCAAGAAGCTACAAACAGCAGCAAAAAAAGCCCGAAAAAACCTGCAATGTAACCAGCGACTACGGACACGGCCTGGTAAAATCCCCAGATAAAGGAAACTAACACAAAAGAAACTGCGGCTATTATTAACAATGCCGTCCTTCTCCCGTTTACCTCTGGCCGCGGTCCTGAGCGCCAGATCACAGTGGCAAAAGCACCGATGATCGCAGCCACTAAAAAAAATTTCAATACATCAGTCCCTCCTTACGTCTCTTTCGTGAATCATTTTACTTGCAGTGAAACCAGAAATTACACTCACCGCACAATACAACAATATGATCGCGCCAAGAATATAAATAATCATTTACGCCTCCTCTAGCTTATAAAGTACACCAAACAAACTATTTCCCCGACAACCCCACCAATAATGAGCATCATTCCAGGAAAAATCCCTGTTATACATATTTCAGCAGGACCTTCCATGGTAACATTTCCGATGCCTAAACTATCGCACAAAATACAGCGATGGAAAAAGCGCACGCGTTTGATGCCATAGGATATCGCTGTAAGGCACAGTATTGCAATGAATGCGGCTCCCATTTTTCGTACCTCCATATATTAATTTTTCAATAGATTTCCTGATTAAAGAGTACCACGGACGTGGCCTGGCGTCAATAATTGTTTAGATTTTTCTTACACCAATCCAAAGCTGTGTATTTTCAAACGTCGTGTCGAGTTCGGCTAAAAATTTTTTCTCTCGGCGAGGAATAATATCTTTTGCATTCACTTCTCTGAGAATCACGTCATCATATTTGCGCGTCACGCCGTCAAGCTCGCCCTGCGCGTCGATCATAACAACAATCTTATCCTTAGGTTCCAATTTCGCGCTTTGGCGCAAATCCTGAATCATGCGTACAAGCTCGCGCACAAGCCCTTCCTCGCGCAATTCAATTGTTACATTCGTATCAAGCTCAATTTCATCCTTAATATTTGAATCTACAACAACCTTCTTCACATTTACCTCGTCTGCTAAAACCTCAAGCAGCTCGCTGGTGATTTTGATTTTTGTCCGCCGGCTGGCGGATTGATTTTTGATTTTGAGCGTAGCGAGTGGTTGGCGCACCTTAATTCCCGCTTCGGCCCGCTTTGCGAGCGCAATACTTGCAAGCCGGCGGATTTCTGCCATTTTTGCTAATAGTTTTGAACTTTGAGATTTGAGATTTGAGATTACTACCGGCCAATTATCCAAATGAACCGACTCTATTTTTCCGTGTTCGAATGACTTATAAAGCATGTCGGCAAAAAACGGCGTGAACGGGGCGATGAGTTTTGAGAGTTCAATTAGAACATAACCAAGAGTCATAGACGCTTTTTTGTGGTCGTTTCTTCCTCCTACTGATTGGTCGGGACGCTGAAATCTCCTGCGGGACCGGCGGATATACCACCGCGACAAATCTTCTACAAAATCCTGAATGACGCGCGCCGCATCCCCTATCTCATAGGCATCGAGTAATTTCGTTGCTTGAGAAACCGTTTCGTTTAATCTCGCCACAACCCACACATCCAATACGTTCCGCGACTTTGGCTGCTTTGATATTTGGATTTTGACATTTGGATTTTCCGTTATTCCATACGTCTTCCAAAAAACAAACGAATTGTATGCGAGAAGAATGAATTGGCGCATTACTTTACCGAAATCCGTCTCATCAATTCTTTTAGGCTCGCCTGGCGGGTTCATTGTGTAGAAATGCCACCGCACAGCGTCAATGCCATACTTTTTCGCCATCTCCCACGGGTCAATGATATTTCCCTTTGATTTGGACATTTTCTGCCCGTTTTTATCCAAGATGTGTCCGAGGGAAATAACATTGCGGTACGGCTCGCCTCGGCCTAAAAGCGTCGAGATGGCTAGAAGCGTATAGAACCACCCGCGCGTCTGGTCAACTGCTTCACAGATATATTCCGCAGGAAAATCCAGCGAGTCCTTGTTTTCAAATGGCCAGTGCGCTTGAGCGAACGGCATGGCGCCGGAATCAAACCAGCAATCAAGCACATCGGGAATTCTTTTCATGGTTCCTTTCCTGCATTTCGGACACTTGAATTTCACATTATCAATATATGGTTTATGAATATCACAACCACCAGATGCGTTGCGCGGAAATTTTAAAAACTCGCCGCCAATTACTTCTGCATTAGCAATAAAATCTATATATGACGCTTTTTTATGTCTCACAGACTCTTCATCAGACCATCCGTTTAAAATACTCTCCCCCATCCAGATAGGATATTCATGACTAATAAGCAGTATTGTCTTTCCAGAATATTTCTTTTCAAAATCCAAAATAAGATCGTAAACACGCGTGCGTACATCAGTAAGCGTCTCTCCATTTGGCGCAGGCTTTGTAAATTTTTCAATATCGGACGTGTAATAATTTCCATAAAATTCTTGGCTTCGCCCATGAAAATCGCCAACATCAATTTCACGAAGCCTTTTATCAAGCACTACTTTTGTATTAAGAATCTTTTCAAAAATCTGCGCTGTTTCTTTCGCGCGCGTGATATCCGAACTCACAATACAATCGATTTTTTGTTCTTTCGCGAGCTTCTTGGCCACGTGTTCAACTTGGGTAACGCCTTTGAGTGTCAGATGATGTTTAAGGTCGGGCAACGCGCTGCAGACTCGCAGTTTGTTGTTCTGCGCCTCGCCGTGCCGCACAAAAAGATAGCGGTTTCGTTTCTTCTTCGTTTCTTGGAGCGAGATGAGTTCCTGGATGCTTCCCACAGCGTGCGTTTCGCCGCACGCGCCGCACACCCAAATCGGAAGAGGCGTTCCCCAATACCGCTCGCGCGAAATTGCCCAATCCTTTGCTTCTTTGAGCCACTCGCCAAACCGTCCATTACGGAGATGTTCCGGAATCCATCCGATTCGATTATTTGCCGAAATAAGCTCTTTCTGAAGTTTGCTCATCGCGATGAACCACGAGTCGCGAGCGTAATAGAGTAATGGCGAATCGCACCGCCAGCAAAACGGATATTCGTGTGTATACTGCTCGGTCTTCAATAAAAGATTTTTACTCTCAAGGTATTTTAATATTTTTACTTCCGTATCTTTCGCCTTCACATAGAGTCCGGCGAGCACCGGCACATCTTTTGTAAACTTTCCGCGCTCATCAACGGTATGATGCTCCGGCAAACCGACTTTCTTTCCGAGATTATAGTCGTCTTCTCCGTACATGACTGCTGTATGTACCACGCCGGTTCCGTCAGTAGTCGTTACAAAATCAGCAGGGTAGATTTTGTATGCCGTCGGTTTCTGAAGCGGTTTTATATCAAAAAGCGGTTCATAAGAAAGCCCGACTAATTGAGAGTCTTTTATTTTCTGCCCTGTGTTTTCCAAACCAAGAACGCTCCCTCGCACGCCGGCGTAAATCAATTGTTCTCCGTCTTTTTCAGTCAGGACGTATCCAATATCCTTCCCCACCGCGAGCGCGACATTCCCCGGCAGCGTCCATAGTGTCGTTGTCCACGCGAGAATGTAAGTTTTGTCATTGGTTGTGAAATCCCCCGCTTTACCCTGAGCCTGCTGAAGGGCGACTTTCTGTCCCGGCTTTAATCTAAACTTGATGTACACAGACGTGTCTTCTGTCTCCTTATATCCTTGCGCAACCTCATGTGACGAAAGCACCGTTCCGCACCGCGTGCACCATGGCACAACTTTGTGCCCTTTATAAAACAATTTTTTCTTCCAAACTTCTTTCAGAATGCTCCACACTGATTCCATATACCTATTGTCATAGGTGATGTATGGATGCTTGAGATCAAGCCAAAACCCGATGCGCTCGGTAAGTTTTTCCCACTCGTCCTTGTATTTCCACACTGACTCTTTGCATTTTGCATTGAATTCAGCGATGCCGTATTGCTCAACTTCTTTTTTCGACTTCAGTCCAAGCGCTTTCTCTATTTCAATTTCAACCGGAAGCCCGTGAGTGTCCCACCCGCTTTTGCGCGGCACATAAAATCCGCGCATCGTTTTGTAACGAAGTACAATATCTTTAAAAACGCGCGCAATGACATGGTGTAATCCGGGACGCCCATTCGCCGTAGGCGGCCCTTCGTAAAACACGAATTTCTTTCCGCGAGCGCGGTTTTTCTCAAGCGACTTCTCAAAAATTTTATTCGTTTTCCAAAACTCAAGCACCTTCTCCTCTATCTCGGGAAGAGAAAATTGCTTTATATGGCGCAACATAAGTAATTAATCCTATAGTAGCTGAAATCCGCTTCGTTTTCCATTCTGGTGCTGTATAATAAAACAATGCTTATCATCGGCACGATACTTGCAATAGTAATTCTATTCTTTCTTCTCGGCAAATCCGCCGACATTGTAGTTACTCAAATTCGCACATTGGGACACCGCTTCGGCATTCCCCTTTCATTTCTAGGCATTGTTCTCGGCCTTTTAACTATGCTTCCGGAACTTTCAATTGGAGTAAACGCCGTAATTGAAAATATTCCAACGGTTTCATTGGGAAACATCTGGGGAGGAGTAATTGTTATTATTGGGCTCATATTTGGAACAAGTCTTCTGCTTAACCGCCGGATAACAACGGATGGAAATATCTGGCACATACTCCCGATTTTCGCTTTCATACTGCTTTCATTCATTTTCGGATTAGACGGGCTTATTAGCGAGACGGACGGACTATTGTTTATACTCATATATTTGATTTTCCTCTCGGTTATTTATACAAGATTCAGAAAATATGAAAAACCGCCGGAAAATGTAAAGCATAAAAAACTAAGCAAAGTTGTTATTCATACAGTTATGGGCGTCATAGCAGTCGTGATTCTGGCAAAAATCATCGTTTCACTCTCGGTTGAATTGTTACAAGCCTTTGAAATACCGGTGTTCATAATAGGGCTCCTTATGTTTTCAATAGGTACGAATCTTCCTGAAATCGTCGTAACTATCCGTTCATGGCGAAAACATATAAAAGAGCTATCAACGGGAAATCTCATCGGGTCCGCGATGGCAAGTCCGATGATTATAGGGATTCTTGCTTTTCTAAAACCGATTCCGGTAGCGGTTGATAAATCTTTTTATATTACTGCGGTATTTGTCGCCATTCTTTCTACGGCTTTTTTAATTTTCTACAAAACAGGAAAGCGACTTACGAACAAGGAGGGCGCTATTCTTATCTCTATTTACGCGCTTTTTGTAATATCCCAATTTCTATTCGGTATATAATAGCGAACGAATAGATAAGGACTATTACATTTTCTTTGGTGTTTTAACGCCGAGAAGAGTCAATCCGTTCCTTAAAATACTTGCGACAATTTGAATAAGTCCGAGGCGCGCTGCGCGGCGGGCAGAATTATTATCTTTCAAAATCGGCGTCGTTTCATAAAAACGGTTTGCAGTCGTCGCAAGTTCGTAAAGATAGAGAGCGAGGTTATTGGTGTAAAGCGTCTCTGCGGAAGTAAGGACTACATGCGGAAACTCAAGCGCTTTACGCATAAGCGCAAGGTCATTATCGGCGGTAAGCTTTGAGAAATCGGGTTGATTTTTTCCGCGCGACTTGCCGACTATCCGTAAAAGCCGCACGCAAGCGTATTGAAGATACGGCGCGCTGTCGCCGGTAAAATCAAGCATGTGTTTCCAATTAAATACGATGTCGGAGTTTCGGTTCTCGCGAAGGTCATTGTATTTCAAAGCGCCAACGCCGATAACGCTTGCGGTCAAGTCCTTTTCTTTTGAGGAAAGTTTTGAGTACTTATCATCAATCGCCTTGCGCGTCTCGCGCACCATGCTTTCAATTAATTCATCAAGAGCGACCACCAACCCGCCTCGCGTTGAAAGTTTTTTATGGTTTTCCCCGAGCATGAGCCCGAACTTAACATGAGCAAGCTCGGCATTATTCCAAGAAAGCTTTTTTGCAACCGCGAATAGCTGTTCAAAATGAAGCGACTGTTCATTGGAAACGACATAGAGGATTTTTGCAGGCTTATATTTTCGTATGCGGTGCCGCAAACTCGCGATGTCGCGCGTGAGATAAATACTCGCGCCGTCTGACTTTTGAATAAGCGCCGGCGGAAGCTTTTCTTCATCTAACGGCACAATCACCGCTCCCTCGCTGTTTTTTGCGATTCCTTTCGTTTTTAGCTCCAGAACAATTCCCTGAAGATCTTTTTCGTACGCGCTCTCGCCCGTCCAAACATCAAAGCGAATATCAAGAAATTTGTATATGCGCTTGTATTCAATAAGCGATTCGTCGCGAAACCATTTCCACAATTTTCTGTTTTCTTTGTCGCCCGCCTCCAACTTCTTAAATTCTTCCTGCCCGCGCGCTTCAAGCGACGGATTTTTTGCCATCTCGTTATGAAACCTTACATAAAGATGAAGGAGTGTTTCAATGGGGTCTTTCTCTACCTCTTTCTTGCTTCCCCAGAGTTTGTATGCGGCGATAAGCTTTCCAAATTGTGTTCCCCAGTCTCCGATATAATTCCAGCGGATAACTTTATAGCCGGCAAATTCGTAAATATTCGCGAGCGCATCGCCGATAATAGTTGAACGGATATGTCCGGCGTGCATCCGTTTTGCTATATTCGGCTGGGAATATTCAATAATGACTTTCTTCCCCTTCCCTATTTTACTTCGCCCGAAATTTTTCTCGTCTTTCAAAATATCTTGGAACGCTCCCTGAATCGCTTTTGGCTTTATCCATATATTTATAAATCCCGGGGACACTGCCTCAACCCGTTCAAATAATTCCGCTTGCCAGAACGGTCGCTTCGCGACTGTTTTAGGGGGCGCGGATTCCAAAAGTTTTGTCGCTATCCTTTTCGCCTCCTCCATTGGCGCAACTCCCTTCTGCTTCGCAATCCTAAACGCGATATTCGTGCTGTAATGCCCCTGCGTATCGTTCTCCGGCACAGAAAGCGAAATATCCATGCCCTTGGGAATAATGCTCTTAATTTTCGCGGTTATTTTTTCCCGAAGCGTCATAGTAAAGATTAACCCTCATTGTACATAAAAAAAGTCCCCTTTCCAAATGGAAAAGGGACGGATAGTACAAAAAACAAGAGCACAATAAAGAAATACTTAGCGGAGAATCATTCTAATCGGGACTGTCTTTTTAGAAAAAAAACAACCATCGCTTTCCCACGAATGCGAGAGGTCAGTTGGGCTACCTAAAAAAAGTCCACTAAAGTACCATATGCGTTCTTTAGGAAACCAGCTTATTCTCACCGCAACATGGTACCCACTTTTTAACCGCACACAGAAAATATTTGTATCGCCAACAATATTACTATCGCCCACGAGAAGCGCGCCCTTGTTACCATTCTTCTGTTTTTTGAGAAGCGTACAAATGATTGTTAAGAACTCTCCGATTGAGAAGGTGCTAGTAACAGATAGAATTGAGTCATATGTCGTAGACTTCGCAAGTAAGTTTTTTGTGAGTGTGCCCGTAAATGCCCTGATTAAATTTGGAATTTCCGGCACGATCAATTCTTTAAAACCTCTGTCAAACTCAGCTTTTATACGAAATTTCTCGAAACTAAAAGTTTTTGGAAGCGCGAATTTTCTGTAAAATTTCTCGGGAAAAAGTGTGTTTTTCCCAAAAGATTTAGTTTTTACTTGAACATCAGCGATAAATTTCATAGTTTCCATAGCTTTTCCTCATATTTTTAACCCATCTTCCGTCCACACAGTCTGCGGGACTAAAGATGAATTGATAGGTTGTTTTTAACGTGCGTTCGCATTGTAGCACGACATAATATATTATGTCAAGCGTCGTAAGTAGCCTAAAACAATGATAATCTTAAATCCAATGGCGGTTTTTGCAATAAATAAGCGCGCATCGTTTGATTACAGCATCCTTGAGATATTTGAGGCAGGATTAGAGTTAAAAGGTTTTGAAGTGAAATCAATTGTTGCCGGACGGGCAAACTTATCAGGCGCGCACGCAACCCTGAAAGGAAACGAGATGTGGCTTCTGAATCTTGATATTCCCCCATACCAACCGAGCAACACGCCGGAAATGTATGACTCAAAACGCACGCGAAAACTTCTCCTGAACCGTGCGGAAATAAATCAGCTTATCGGGCGCACGAAAGAGAAAGGATTGACGCTAATACCACTCAAGCTGTATAATAAGCACGGCAGGATTAAGGTTGAAATCGGTCTCGCGCGGAGCAAGAAAAAGGGAGATAAGCGCGAAGCGATTAAAAAGCGCGACGTTGAGCGCGAGATCCGAAAATCAATCTCTTAGTTATTTAATAACTAAATACGGGGGCGCATGTTTCGACAGAGGATGAGCTTCAGTGTGAAGCGAGTTGAGCTGATTGTCTCGTATCCTTCGACTTCGCTCAGGATACCCTGAGCCTGCCGAAGGGTAAATCCAATCAAAATATAACTGCTAACAAAACTGTTGCAGTACCAGCTTTTGCTTATGCGTAAGATTGGCTTTGCCCGTCCGTAGCTTTAGTGAAAGAGGGTATTCTCTCCCTTATTTAATCGGGAGGGCATCGGTTCCCAAGGTTCCATAGGGAAATAACCGGTGTAATACATGGTACTCGCCGATTGTAACACTCGTCTTTTGTGCAATCGGTTAAATCTAAAGACGACCTTCGTTCTTCATTTGAGGAACTACACTCGTACACTTTGCCTAAAGACACTTCTGGACGAGGGTTCAATCCCTCCGCCTCCACAAAATAAAACACCCGCTATTAGAGTGGCTTTTTTACTTCTTGACGCTCCCCGCCCGCGGAGGTATAAGAGTGATAGACAACTGAAATTTGAAAATTTAAAAAGGAGCGAACCATGAAAACAACGCTTGAGATTCTTGATAATTTACTAATTCTTTCTCAAGAATTAGTAGGGGAAATTGAGGGCTTAAATTTCCTCTTTAAGGCAAGTGGAGTAAAGGCAGTGCACGAACAACTTACTAGTGAAACGGCATTAAATCTTGAACGAGTACAAGTATCATTAGCACAGTCTATTCTTGAATTGAAAGAATCAGCCGCTGAAGAAAACAAATAATGAACGTGTGCAAATAAGAAGTTCCGATCGTCTCTGGCTAAATCTTATCCACAGCCTGCTATTGCGGGGTTTGGCAGAAAGGGTATACTAATGTCAGATTCTTTGACATATTTAATCGCAAGCAAAACGGCCATTTTCCGGCCGAATCTAATGCGGCACACGAGTGCCCAATATTATCAAAAAGCCCTGCAACTTATCGTCTATTATTATCGCGGGGCTTTTTTATTTGACTTTGATATAGCCAGCATGCTACGTTATCCGCAGTAGATTAAGTAAATATAAACCCGATAACAAGGAGGGGGTATGGAAGAAACGAAAACAATAAATAAAACCATCACTGTTGTCTTTGTGGAATTCACTACTGAACTTGGGAAAAAAGAGCTCTTTGTAGGAAGTGACGTCGAAAGTGTTCTTTCCAGCACTAAAAACGGAAGTGAATTTGCAGATGTAAAATACACCGAATACCGCGAGGTAACTTCTGAAGATGTAAGTGCGATAGAAAATTTAAACGCGAGCATCTTAAAACATGGGATTGAGTGCGTCAAAAAGGGACTGATGAAGACTTATTTTTTAGGTGTGGCGTAGTTTGAAAAATTTGATTAATCTCGCACAGAGCCGATTAAAACCCGGCTCTTTTTATTTGACTCTGCCCGCAAAGTGCCATATTATACTTTCATCCACACAAAGATAAACAATCAGATAACGGCGCCGGAACTCCGCGTAATAGACGAGAACGGGGCAAACCTCGGAGTTTTAAAGCGGGATGAAGCATTGCGCCTCGCTAAAGAACGCGGTTTTGACCTTGTGGAAATAGCCAGTACGGCAAACCCGCCTGTTGCGAAAATCATCAGTTTTGATAAGTTCAGATATCAAAAAGAAAAAGAGGAGAAAAAACAGTATGCCGCGCAGAATAAGGTAAAAGAATTAAAACAAATTCGCATTACTCCGAGAGCCGCTAAAAACGACCTGGAAATAAAAATACGAAAGATTGAGGAATTCCTAAAAGAAGGCCACAAGGTGGAAATTGGAATCTTCTTGCGCGGCAGGGAAAAAGCAAATCGTGACTGGGCTCTTAAGAAAATCAACGAATTCTTACAGATGATAAAAACACCGCACGTAGTAACGCTTCCACCGCGTCCGGGCGGAAGAGGGTTCATATCGCAAGTAACGAAAAAATAAAATTATGAAACATTCAACACAAAAAAGCGCGACAAAAAGAATGCGCGTTACAAGAAATGGAAAACTCATTCGTATGGCAATGGGACTTAGCCATAATCGCGCGAACAAGTCCGCGAAACAGCTTCAAAGAAGGCGCGGAGAACGCACGCTATCCTGCAATAAAATTCGCAGAACGATCATGCATAAATACCTTTAGTATTGACTTTATCGCCTAACTTTCGTTAGACTGTTCCTGCTAAAACTATTTACTGATAATATATGTCACGTGTAAAACGCGGAAAAACATCAAATAAGAAACGCGCGAGTATACTAAAACTCACAAAGGGGTTTAAATGGGGGCGAAAATCAAAAGAGCGCGCCGCAAAAGAAGCGCTTCTCCACGCGCTTCCCCGCATGTTCCGCGGAAGAAAAGAAAAGAAACGCGAGTATCGCGCGCTTTGGAATGTAAAAATAAACGCGGGAGCGAGAGAAGAAGGCATGACATACGGCAATTTTATAAGCGCTCTCAAAAAACAAAACATTCGCCTTGATAGAAAAATTCTCGCCGGTCTCGCCGAGCACGAACCTAAAGTTTTTAAAAAAATAATCGAGTTTATAAAATAAAAACCGCTCCGATGTTATATCGAAGCGGTTTTTATTTGCCTAGAGCCGGCTTAGGTTGCGCAAGAACTAGCCCGCGTTTGCGCCTGCGCAGAATGACATCGTGTATGTATTTCAAATGCCTTTGGAGATTCGGCGCAGTGAGCATCTTCACGGCGTCTCTACATAAAAACCATCCGTACCCTTCGTGTCGCTCCCCTTGGTAGCTTTCGCCGACAAGTTTAATGCGTATCTCCTGATTTCGCGTCTCGGCAAGGTAATACGTAACAGTTTTATAAATTTTCTGCCGGTCGCGGACATACGTGAACCGGTCTTCCACGCGGAACCAGTTTTTGAATTGTAAATCGCGCGGCCGGAGCCCGGTTTCTTCCCACACTTCGCGGAGCGCTGCGCGGAAACTCCGCTCCCCTTCCTCAAGTTTCCCCTTCGGAAAATTCCAATACGTCCCGCCGTTGTAGAGCAATAAAAATTTCGGTCCTTCTTTTGTTGCTCGATAAATTATTATGCCGGCAGAAAATTCTCTGTTCATGTTATTTCTGGATATTCGAAGGAAGATGGTCTACCCTAATCGGTTCATTTGTTGTCTTTTTGGGAAATATAAGATTAGGCAAAGACATAAGAACAAGTGCGCTCGCCAACGAGAAAACACTGACAAGAATATAAACAGCGGAAAAGCCGATATAATTTGCTATCGTACCGCCGACAAGAGCCGTGATTCCGGAAGCGATGCCAAGCGAAGTGCTGTCAAGCGACCAATCAAACGCAAAACGGTCTTTGTCCAAATGCCGTGAAAAAATAGAATACCACGAAGGAATATATAATCCAAAGGAAACGCCCTGCAGAAACATCACGATAAAAAGCCATGTGACGGAGTCGACGAGTAAAAACGCCATAGCCGTAAATCCGGCAAGTATAAGGCTTGTAATTAGCGCGTAAAAATCGTCCCTTTCGCCTTCGTGCTTATCCAGATACAGCGACACGGGAATTTGAACAATTGATTTTACAATCCAATAAACGGCGGACGTAGCGCCAATGGTCACTAGGCTGATTCCGGGAATTCGTTCAATCAAAAAAACAGCGAATATCGGGCTGATAAGGCCCCATCCGCCAAAAAGAAACAGGTCCGCGAGAACAAAGTGGCGCACCACCCTATTAACCTTAAACCTTCCAAAATCAAAATGTATATTGAACTGCATGTTCACAAATATAACACGCGTTTCATGGCTTTACTACCGCATTGTTTTTCTCCATATGAAATCGCCGTCCCGAAAAAGCAGCATAAGCGTGTCGCCTCTTCCGATTTCTTTCCGCAATATTTTTTCAGCAAGCGCGCTTCGTATTTTCTCTGATATAACCTGCCTCAATGGGCGCGCGCCAAACACCGGACTGTATCCCAACTCGGAAATGCGCTGAAGCGCGGCATCATCAATCCCCAACTCAATGCCGTGAGTTTCCCGAAGCGCCGTGACCACCTCGTTTACAAGTATTCTCGCGACGGCAAAAATTTCCTCCTGCTTCAAATTCCTAAAAACGATTATTTCCGAAAAACGGTTAAGAAGTTCCGGTTTGAAATAGTCAGTCAATTTTTTCTTTAATTCCTCGCCAACTTCTTCAATCTGCCTTCCTTTTTCCACTTCCGTCTTAATAAATTCCGAGTGCGCGTTTGATGTCGCGATAATAATCGTGTTTTCAAAATTCACCGTCCGGCCAAGTCCGTCGGTAAGCCGTCCATCGTCAAACACCTGTAGAAATAAATTTAAAATATCCGGATGCGCTTTTTCAAACTCATCAAGAAGCACCATGCTGTAGGGATTCGCGAGAATGGTGTCGGTAAGCGCGCCGGTCCGCTCGCCATCGGGCGTTCCGATTAAACTGAATATACTCTGCTTATCCTGATACTCCGACATGTCGAAGCGGCGGATTGCGTCGCGTGTTCCAAACTGTACCTCGGTTAATATCTTCGCCAACTCGGTTTTTCCGACGCCGGTCGGACCGACAAAAAGAAACACGGCTATTGGACCGCCCTTTCTTGAAAGCCCGCTTCTATATTCCCGTAAGGCGCTCGAAACCGCTTTGACCGCGGCATCCTGATTAATAAGCCGCTTATGAATAATCTCTTCAAGGTTTAAAAGTTTCTCTGTTTCCGCCCCTCCGGCTCTTTGAATCGGAATCTTGCTTTGTTCCTCCGCGATTTCCGCGATAAGGTCGTAATCAACCAAGTCAAGTTTCCGTTCCTGCGCACGTGAAAACGCCTGCTTTAAAATATCCAGCGCGCTCCCGGGCAATTGCAAGTTCGGAAAATATCGGTGCGCGATTTGAACCGCTCCGCGAATTGCCTGAAGCATCACAAATATTCCAAACTGCCTTTCTAGAATAAGGCTTGTGTGGATTAAAAAACGCGTCGCTTCTTCTTCAGTAATTTCTTCAACTCGCACAACCTGAAACTGGTCAAGAAAATCCGTCCGCGGTTCTATATATTGTTTGAACTCGCGCGGATATGTTTCGCCGATTGTTGGAATCGCCTCGGATTTTATAATCGGCAAAAGAATATCTATCGCGTTAATTCCCTTGGCCTGCGCTGTCCTGAAAAAATTATGAATGTCGGGAATAAAAAGAACAATGTTTTGAGCGAGAAAAATTTCCTCCACTATTTTCCTCAACCTTGAAGCCAAAATTTCCATAGACGCCTCGGCGATAAGACCGCCGACGTCAAGCGAGACAAGCCGCTTGTCAAAAAGCACTGGAGGAACTTTGTCTTTTATTATATTGAACGCGAGGTGCGCCATAATGGTTGATTTTCCGGAACCCGGCTCGCCGACAAGAATGGCGTTCGGCTTCCCGGCGCGCGAAATTAACTGCGTAAGCATCTCATATTCTTTTTTGTGCCCGATAAGAAACCCGACTTTCTCTTCGCGCGCGAGGTCGGTAAGGTCAGCGCTATACGAATCAAGTATCGGAGTCGGACGCGACGTCCACGCGCGATTCATAATTCTGTGGCGTAAAAATCTTGGCTGGTGCGCAAATCCTCCCAATACGGCCGGAATCCTCCGTATTCTGGAAAACATCCCGCTCCATTTTGCGAATATTACGGCTTCCTGAACGTCTTCCGGAGAAAGATTGATAATCTCAAAAAATTTTCTTGCAATCGGGTCGCCCGCCGCGAATATGGACGCGAACATATTTCTCGGCTCTATAAAACGTTCTCCGCTTATTTGCGCGCTTCGAAACGCCCCGCGCATGAAAATTTCAGCGTGAAGCATAAGTTCGTCGCGCGAAAGCGATTGCGCCAAAATATCCGCTTTATATTCCTCAAGTTTTTTAAGCAAATCATCAGCCGTAAGGCCTAATCTGCGCGCGGCTTCGCGCACGTCTCTCCGCGCCATAAGTTCTTGGAATAAAGCGAGATAAAAGTTTTCTCCGCGCAAAAGCGATTTTCTGAAAGTTGAGCTCAAAATTCTGTAGCTCTTTGGGGTTAGGGATTCCGCTGTATTCCCGCTCCCCTCCTCAACTTCATTTATCGTCCTCTCGCCTTCGCCGATATGCATTGTCCGGTCTATGAGAAAAAATAAAAACATAATGCCAAGCCCTTCAAGAAGCGCGCTTTCAAAAGTGAGGAGGAAAATGGAAAAAAGGAAAAAAACTATGTAAAAAGCGGAGGCGGAAAAATGCACAAAAAGCTCGCCGAATCTTGATAGCGATAACTTTGACTCCTTGAATGAAAGCGGTTTCATGGTTCGGTTGGTTAGCTGTTAAAATAGGTAGTTGATAAAAGGGCGGAGTATGAGATAGGGCGGAATAATAACCCATATCGCGTACAAAATAACAGCGATGAAAAACATAACCGCGTATATGATAAGCGCGACAATGAGCCGTAAAATACGGAAAATAAATCCTAGCGCGTAACCGATTATAGTGTAATCGCCATAGAGCGGATGAAAAATAAAATGGAGCGTCACTTTCCAGGCAAAGTACCGGTCAACTGCCTGAAAAATATTAATAACGAAATTCAGATAAATCCTAACGCTCTTTATATACCAGTGCCTGAAAAATTCAATAATTCTGTAGATAAAGCGGTTAGCAATATATGAAATTGCTGTCATTACTTCAATTATACATTTTGAAACAAAGGAATACGAGGCGCATAAATCCAAATGACAAAATCCCTGCCTGCCGGCAGGCAGGCAAATTTCAAATCAAGCCCAAAGTTCAAATGTCTGAAATTTTAGTCATTTGAGCTTTCTGCCTATTGATTTGGCATTTGATATTTGGGTTTTGAATTTTCAAAGCAACCGCTCCTGTTCCTGCTCCAATTCCTTGTTTTTCTCTTCAGTAACATGCGGCGCGGCAACAAGCTCGTCATATTTCTTTATTATCGCGGGCAGTTTCTTAAAACTTTCCTTAAGAGAATTAAGCGCTCCCGTTCCGCGCAACGCCGCCGCGGGATGAAGGAGCGGAACAATGAGTTTATCTTTCATGCGAAAAATTTTCCCCTGGTCGCGCGAGATTTTCGCGTTCGGAAGAAAGTAATTCATTGAAAACCTGCCTAGTGGAGCAATGATTTTCGGATTGATAATTTGTATCTGTTCCCGCAGGTACGGCTTGTACGCTTCAATTTCTTCCGGCAACGGGTCGCGGTTCTCGGGAGGCCTGCGTTTCACGATATTAGTAATATAAACATCCTCGCGTTTCCATCCCACGCCCAAAATAAGCTTATCAAGCAATTGCCCAGCGCGCCCTACAAAGGGCCGTTTCAATTGGTCTTCATAAAACCCGGGAGCTTCGCCGATAAACATCACAGAACAATCAATATTCCCCTCTCCAAACACAAGGTTTCCATCCCGCAACGGCAAGTTTTCATCTTCCGCTATTCTCTTTTCCAGCTCTTTTAGCGCCTCTGCTTTGTCCATTGATTCTGCTTATTCTAGCGAAAATTGAGAGAAAATAAAAAGCCCTGCATGCCAAGTAAATACAGGGCTTAATATTGATTTCTACAAAATGCAATACTGGCTATTTTCCAAGACGGAAAATGACAAAATAAAATACCGAGAGAAGCGCCGCTCCAGCAACCATATACACGAGCTCGTACAATGAAAATTGCAGGGCGCTATCCGGTTGAAGGCAAAACATATCTTTGATCAACGCAATTACCGCCATAATGGCTATTCCACAAAAAATGGCTACCACAGCCCTCAGCCCTACATTGCTAGCTCCAAATAAAGCTCGTTCATTATCTCTACTCATAATAACCTCCTTACACAATGAACTTAAAACACACAATCTACTGCCACACAGCATAGAATAAACAACGAATTACGTCAAATGTACCTTACGCTGAGCCTGCCGAAGCGTGTCCTTGTGGGTACATCTGCTTCGCAGTTCCTCATTTTTAACTTTTGATATTTAATCTTTGATATTTATTGTGCCCTCGTGAGGAATCGAACCTCAATTTCCAGCTTCGGAGGCCAGCGTTCTATCCGTTGAACGACGAGGGCCGTTAGAAATTTGTCTAGCGCAGTTTCATCTTATACCCAGCGTACTGAAAACGGCAATGTTTTACCTCAAAGTAAATTTGGCAAATTTCTAACGGCCCGAGGGTATCTTTACTTTCATGTATATTTCTCCAATTGGTAGACCGATATACTAGTATGGGGGTGGTCTTCTAATGCAAGTATGGCGCTTCAGTTAACTGAGGCACCGCCACACTGATTACTGATATTGAATGTTATGTGTTGTGCGTGGTTTGTTATTGGTCTATGTCATTAGTTATCCGTTACAAGTTATCTATCGCGAGTTATTAGTTATTTATTATCAGTTGTCCCGAGCACAAGCCCTACCGAAAGCCACAACATTAACTGTCCCGCCGGCAAATCCCACGGAAAGTGGTCTATAAGCCCAAAGAAAAGCGACACAGCAAGCATGCCAAGCGCGACTGTGCCCTCGGGGCTTCGTAAAAGGTTTTTTTTATATCTAAAGAAAATCAAACCAAGAAGCGCGAGAAAAGCCAGAATCCCCTGAATGCCGACTTCTGACGCGATAAGAATATAAATATTATGCACCGGCTGCCAGCGCCAATCATTTATAAGTCCTCTCGCTTGATACAGTCCCTCTTGAACACTTACAAGTTCCTGATTCCCTATTCCGACACCCAATGGATGTTTCAAAATAAGTTCCGCCCCGATTTTATTGTATATAATTCTGTCATTTACAGAATTTTCTCCGGATGCGAATCCGGCGCGCGGGATAATCGCCCAAGAAAGAGCAGTGAATAGTAAGTAGGTTGTAGTGAGTAGAATAAGGAATAGACCGAAAGCGGAACGGCGGTATTCTTTATGCCAAAAGCCCCACGCAAGCACAAAAAGCGTGACAAGCAACGCAATAATCCACCCCGAGCGCGAAAATGTAAACGCAAGCCCAAAAATGGTTATAAACACCCCGACCGCGGAATAAATCCTAATCCACGCATGTTTTACATTTCTATCACTATACTTAATATACAAATAGAAAAAACTTAAAAGTCCGAGAATAAGAAACGAAGCAAGAATATTCGCGTGCGACATCGTGCCATACGCGCGAAGATATTTCACCCCTTCAATTGTGACGCGCGCGACGTTTGGCGTTGTTATATTAATCACCGACTCTCCAAGTATCCATAAACCGATACTTTTCCCGTACAAAAACTGGAGAAAACCGACAATGGACTGCAATATCGCCGATATTCCTATCGCGAAACAAATATATTCAAAAAGTTTCCGCGTTCGTGAAAGCGAAACTCCGACAACTAACGCGAATAAAATATACAAAGTAAGACGCGCGAATCGGTAAAGCGCGAGCTCCGGATAAAAAGCGAGAAGTACGGATAAGCTTGCAAAAAACCAAAAAACAAACGCAGACAGTTTCACAGAAATCGGAACAAGATGGAATTTTCGGATAGCGAAAAAAAACGATATAAGAAACAAAATGAGAAGAATATCCGTGCCGTAAAGGAATATCGCGTGATATTCATCTACGCTCGGAGTAAATGAATACAAAAACTTCTTCGTTCCAAAAGGGATTAAAAACGCAAGTAATATTAGAAACGCGTTCATATTATATTGAAAAACATGGCGACCTCATATCCAAGCGCGATAACAAAAACCGCGTATAAAAGAAAACTCAATAATCTTAATGGATTTTTAGGAAACGCCTTCCTCCACATCATCACAATAAATATCCCCTCAAGTGCGAGAAACACGCTCCCGATAAAACTCACGGCAGGAAGAAAATTTTGAAATCCGAGAGCATAAAGCAAAAGCGGAGCAATAAGCACCACCGCGGCGCCTTCAATTTTCGGCCTCCGCAAATCAACGCGCATAATATCGCGGACATTTATTCCAATTACGAAATATGACGTCCACAGCGCGATAAGCCCAAACACTCCGAGAAGCATCTGTGTTGAATTAGAAAGCGCGCCTAAACTGTTAAGCGTCTCCGGGGTTACAAACGGATTCAATTTCAGTACGCCAAGCGTGAAGAAAAAATATACAACAGCAGGAATCGCAGTTCCTAAAAAAATTACCAAACCTACGGAAAATGACTTTCCAACCGCGCGCGCTTTTTTATACTCTTTAAGAACCGCCGACACCGCTGGCCTCCCGCTAAAAGCGAAAAGAAGCGGACCGAACGGCAAGAAAGCGGTCACCCAGCCAAAATCCCCTACAAGAGGAGTGATAAATTCTCGCGGGGCGGACAAGTAAATTACAAATCCCACAATTCCGACAATACCGAGCGTCCCCAAAATTTCCGCCCATCCGACCCACTCCAAACGGACAAAAATAAAAAACGAACCCAAAAACCAGAAAATAAAAAGCGCGAGTAGGGCCGGAAGTTCCACGATTGTATTTAAAAAAACTGATGCGAGAATAAGATATGTAGTCAGAACAAAAATAAGCTCAAGAAAAACTGAAAACGAAGCAACATTGCTTACTATCCTCGGCAAATATTTTTTAGCGAGGTAAAAAAATTGGTGCTCTCCGGAGTTTACTTCTAGCACTTTCGCATACATAAAGTGCACCGCGAAATAAACTGCCCCGAAAAACACCAAATACGCCGTCCCTATGCCGAAACCTACAATACTAAAAACAAATGGTAAAGAAAAAATGCCAGCGCCAATAATAGTGCCCGCGAGTAAACTCGTCGCGGCTACAAAATATTTATTCATGGCCCCCTACTCTATTGGGTACACTAAATCACCTTCCCGCACCTTGTCTTCAATTTTAATTCCAACCTCCTGGTCTTTTTTTGCGATATCTATATCTTTATGGTCATACTGCATTGATTTTATGGTTTCCTCGAAATCCGTTGTCGCGCCTTTGAAACGAATTTCTGTCCCAATCTTGACTGGTTTATTAAACTTCACAATAGCGACATTTATTCCGCTAAAAAAATGCGTTACTTCGCCGATTGGTTTTGGTTCTTTTGGCATATAAATTAAATTTATCTTAATATTCGACCTTTTGTTTAGTGTTTTTCCTCCTCTTTTTTTATAAGAGCTTCAAGTTTCTCGACTAAATCCGCCGGGTCGCGGGAGAATATGACTTTTCCGAATCCGCGATGAGACTGTTCAAGTATGTTTCGCGCCATATCGGCAAAACCGCCGGTGCCTTCAAGAACGCCTATTGGCTTTTCATTTTCAAAAGCTGAAGTAAATTCATTGATCGTGCCAATCCTCCCGCACACGATTATCATTCCATCCGCAACGCGCGTAAGCATAAGATTCCTGCCGACATAATCCGCTCCCGTAAAAAATATAGAATCGTGATATTCTATCGGCAACCGATATGTTTTAAGATGCGCCGATTTCGTGCTCGCTGGAGAAAATCCAATCACTGTGCCGCCATCTGTTTTCGCGCCTTTCGCGGTCCAATATGGAATCCCTGTCGTGGCGCCGGTAACAAGAACTATCCCGCGCCTCGCGATTTCGCGTCCAATTACCTCGGCCTTCTCCACGGCATCGCGCGAACAATGTCCTGTATCCGACGCTCCAGAAATACAGATTTTATACTGCAATCTTATGCTCTTCCCGCGTTCTTTTCTTTGTTTTACCATATATAATTCCAATTATAACACCACTGTCTCTCCCATAGAAGGAACTACTGCGTCCAGTTTAAAATTCTGATGAATATTCTGCGCTAACGACTTTAATTGGTCTTCTTCTCCCTGCACGACAAAAACTTTCTTAAGAGTTTTTTTCATCGGGGCAAGCCACTTCATAAGCTGCGACTGGTCGGCATGAGCGGAATATCCGCTAATTGAAACAACTTTAGAGCGGACTGGCACATTTTCACTGTTGATTTGTACGGTTTTCGCGCCTTCTAAAATTCTTCTCCCGAGAGAGCCCTGTACCTGAAAGCCTATAAAGAGGATTGTATTCTTTGAACTCGGAAGATACCGCATCTCATGCCTGCGAATACGGCCTCCTTGCGACATCCCCGCGCCCGCTATAACAATCTTCGGCGCAGGAATCTTATCAATGGTTTTTGACTCCTCTGTTGTAAGCGTGGCTTTAAGTCCAGGGAAACTGAAAATAGCGTCGCCACCCTCCGTTCTCGCAATTGACTCCGCGTTGAAATACATCGGGTCGCGCGAATATTTCTGGTATACGGATGTCAGTTTTATCGCAAGCGGACTATCTATAAAAATCGGAACGCGTGGAATCCGCTTGCTTTCTGCCAAATCATTGAGTTCAAAAATAATTTCCTGTGTTCTCTCAAGCGCAAATGTTGGAATTAAAAGAACACCTCTATTTTTAATAATATTGATAATTGTTTTTCGGAGCTCTTCTTTTCTGGTATCCGCTCCTTCATGAATTTTGTCACCGTACGCGGACTCAATAAGCGTGTAATCCGCCTCTTTTATGTATTCGGTATCTGTAATAAACGGATTTGGAATATTACCTAAATCCCCGCTAAAAACTATCCGCTTCCCTTCAGTCAAAACTACAACCGAGCTTGACCCTAAAATATGTCCGGCATTCCATAACTCAATTTCAAACGGCCCTATTTGCATTTTTTTATGATATTGAACCCCTTCCCACATAGAACAAATTTTATCAATGTCTTCCGTGGTATAAAGCGGCTTTTCCCCGCAATGCGACGCCTCCTCAAGAAGAACGTGTTCGGAATCAAGAAGCATCGCTTCCGCAAAATCTTTCGCCGGCGGAGTTGATATAACCCGCTCTTTGAAACCGCATCGCGCGAGCTGGGGCAATCTCCCGGTATGGTCAATGTGCGAATGCGTTACAAAAACCGCGGAAATTTCTTTCGGGTTGTACGGAAACGGCTTGAAATTCGGAAGTTCGCAATAATTTTTTCCTTGGCGCAATCCGCAATCAATAAGAATTTTCGCGCCGCCGGATTCCAAAAGGTAATTCGCGCCGGTAACCTCTCCAGCCCCACCGTAGAAAGTTAGCTTCATAATATACGTTTTAGTATACCAGCGCATACGCGCTACATCATAGATTGACTTTTTTAAATAGTATGGTATACTTTAGATAGTAAATAAAAAGTCAACCAAAAGGAAAGGAGAATTGCCTAATGGGAACTTTGAAAAAATTTAGCGGCACAGGACAAAACGGAGAAATAAAAGTTGAGGGATTCGCGGTAAATGACCTCCATTTCAGAACACTTACCCGCGCACTCTTCGCCAGAGAAAAAATGAAGAGGAAAATCTCATTCTTTGATGATGATTTCACCGTCAAAAAAATTGAGATCGAACCATGGGAAAATCCGGAAAGTCCGGAGGTTCATTTTATGGAAAGAGAATTACAAAAACCCGTGCCAATACATAAAACACTACCAACAAAAGAATACTGGTGGAAAAACAAGGAAAATTTTTAACCCTTGAACTATCTAGTTCAAGGGTGTTTTATTTCTCAACTCTTCCTCAAAAACTTCTCGCTCATTCCATGGAATTGTTTTTCCGTGCGCTATATGGATTGAAGATTCGCTTCCCTTCCCCGTTGCGACTACAACATCGCCTGCGCGCGCAAGCGAGAGCGCTTTTCTAATCGCCTCGCGGCGGTCGACTATTTCATAAACATTGGATTCCGGAAAATTCGGCAAGATACCTGAATGAATCTGCGTGATAATCTCCGAGGGATTTTCATCATACGGGTCTTCATTGGTAAGAATAATAATGTCGCATTTCTCTGAAGCGATTTTCCCCATTTTGGGTCGTTTCCACTTATCTCTTCCTCCGCCGGCACAACCTAAAACGCACATCATTCGCCCATAAGAGGTTTTGTAATCGCTCCGTAAGACATCGTAAACCATAAAGAGCGAATCCGGCGTATGCGCGTAATCAACCACAACTGAGAATGGTTCGCGCCGGACAACATCGAGCCGCCCAGGAACTCCTTTGAACGACGCGAGCGCGCGTTCAACTGTGGGCCATTCAATTCCTAAAATCTGCGCGAGCGCGAATGATGCCGACGCGTTTTCAAGGTTGAAATCTGCTGACACCCATTCGCCAAGTTTTTTCTTATCGTCGGCGAGTTGTTCCATTACAAACTTATTCTTGCTGAAAAAAATTACGTCGCATCCAGTCTTGTCTTTTATAACATCCAAAAAGTATGTATAACTTCCGTCATCCACATTGATGATGAAATATTTGCGCAACTTGGGAGAATCAAGCACGTCTTTAAAAAATAATACTTTCGCGCCGCGATATCTCTCAAACGATCCGTGCGCCTCAATGTGCTCCGGAGTAATATTTAAAAACACGGCAGCGTCCCATTCTATAAACTTGTGTCTATACTGAAGAACTCCCTGCGAGCTAACTTCTATAAACGCGTGCGTACAACCGGCATTCACAGCATCGCGTAGGAATTTCTGAATCGCGAACCTGCCAGGCATCGTATTTTTCCCAGAACTTTTCTGCGACAATTCTCCAATCTTCCTGCGAACCGACGAGAGAAGCGCTGTTCTCTTTCCAGACGCCTCAAGAATCGAGCTCATAAGTTCCAATGTCGTTGACTTCCCTTTCGTTCCAGTTACGCCTACGACAAAAAGCTTCCTGCTCGGAAACCGGTAAATGATATTTCCGAAAAATGCC
>JBBTVZ010000007.1:0-4318 GCA_038062995.1 Patescibacteria group bacterium
ATGGCCTCTCGGTGACTCACCTGAATAATTACCTGAAATGTCCTTGGAAATATTATAACATAAACCTTCAACGCATTCCACAGGCACATACAAAATCACAGAAGTACGGAACGGCAATTCATCAGGCACTCAAGGATTTTTTTGATGCAATGAAAAAAGATAAGAACCCAAATAAAGATTTTCTTCTTGAGTCATTTTTAAACCATATAAAACGACAGGCGCTATCCGACGAAGAACTTATTGAAGCAAGTAAGAGGGGGGAGAATGCGCTTGGCGGATATTACGACCAAAACTCGCCGTCCTGGAACGCAAACGTACTAGCTGAACTTTCTGTAGACGGCGTTTCTTTGTCTCTAGAAATAGTACTAAATGGGAAGATAGATAAGCTGGAATTTTTGGGAAATGGAGACGATGTAGTTGTAACAGATTACAAAACCAGTAAACCGAAAAGCAGGGGAGAGATAGAAGGAACAACAAAAAGTTCAAATGGCGACATTAAACGCCAACTCGTGTTTTACAAGCTCCTTCTTGATAAATTCGAACTGGGAAAATACAGAATGAAATTAGGAACTATTGATTTTATTGAGCCTGACGATAAGGGCCGCTATCACAGCGAGAAATTCGAAATAGAGGATGGAGAAACGGGGGAATTGAGAGAATTAATACTAAAAATCTCTGACGAAATCCTAAACGCAAAATTTTGGGACAAGAAATGCGATGAAAAGGACTGCGAGTTCTGCGCGCTTCGAAAACTAATAGAAAACTAATAAATTCTTACTAATACGGCATCTTACCGCTGGGAACTAAGGTCATTTTAGAAACCGTAACAGCATCTCCAATACGTTTTCCCTTGATTGTAACTCTATCCCCAGCTTTGAATTGATAAAGAGTAATAGTGGTAATATCTGAACCGCACAATCTATCTTTAGCGCCATAAGGAAAACTGCAAATACTCTCCGGTGTGAAACTAAGCGTAACTGAAAGCGCTGGCTCACTCGGCTTCTTATAAACCAGGGCCCACCCCTTATTATCCGTGAAATCACCAGTCCTCGTGAGATTACCAGATTCTAAAAATTCTGTAGTTGTGCTGGAACTTTTAAAACTTTTAATCATCGTCATTTTAGAAACCGTAACAGTGTTATCCACTCTCTCTCCGGTAATTTTTACGCGGTCACCAACATTGCCGATAGTATACTTTGCGTTATTTATACACGAAACAATATCTCCGTTATAATCACACACACTTTCAGGAAGAAACCAAAGCACAACACGCAAAGCGGGCATTCCCGGCTTTTCATATATGAGCCCCCAGCCATTTTCACTTTGAACTAAATTTCCAGTCTCCTCAAAGGGAATAACAGAAACTTTCGGTTTTTCCTCTTCTTTTATTGCCCCACATCCTCCGATAGGCATCGGCCCGGCTGGATTTCCATTTTTAACCCACCCGACATTTGTATCCCTACAAACCCACGTATCCTTTTCTTCATTAGGAGAAAATCCTAAGTAAAGAATTGCCCCAACTATTACAACGACTAAAATAACAAGAACAGTAGTAAATTTATTCATACAATTATTGTAGCAAATGCTGTTTAAAGATATCCAATTTCTTTAAGCCAACTGACATTTTCCCATTCCCATAGTTTCTTTGCGCTTAAAAAAGCGGAAAAATCGTCTTCCCAAAGGGGAGATTCTTTCAACTCCACCTTGCCTTTTATTGGTCCCCATTCATGATTGCAAAAACGCGCCTGCTTGTAATTACTGCCATTCCTCACTTGATTTGTTCCTCCCTTGCTACGCAAAGTCGCTCCGCATTTTACACATGAGCGGTCTTGGTCAATGCGCAAAATCCATCGCGTTTGAAGCCCCTT
This sequence comes from Patescibacteria group bacterium, assembly GCA_038062995.1. Taxonomy (GTDB): domain Bacteria; phylum Patescibacteriota; class Minisyncoccia; order UBA6257; family GWB1-50-10; genus JAUSHK01. The sequence continues at coordinate 1,869 of JBBTVZ010000007.1, forward strand.
AACCTCGTCTTTCATAGCTGCAAAATAGGCGGCGGTTTGCAGATTGTAATCGCGATAAATTTCTTTTGAAGTTTTAATGTCTAAAATACCAAGACGGCCGTCAATTGATGCCACGGCATCAAGCGTACCGGCATAGCGGTGCTCATGATTGGCAAGGCGCCGTTCAACATGCTCTTCTTTAACCTGAACATTGTTCAAAATTAAAAAATCCAGAAACGCGAGTATGGAAGGCTCAATGGAAAGTGGGATGGAAGGTTTTTTCCCCAAAAGAATTTTTTCAATTACTTCATGAACAAGCGTTCCCTCATTGGCTGAAAGTTCTTTTACGCGCTCACCCTCCGCAAAACTCGACATCTTGCCGTAGAAACGATAGAGCGCCGGCTTTGCTTTGATTTCAACGATTTTTGTCACACGCGGATACCAAGTTCCATCAATATCATATCCATGTGTCAGCTTTAAATCTTCGGAATTTTCATAAATCATGTAACTTATAATAACACACGCCTTGTAATTGATTCACAATGAGCGTAAATTTTAAATATATGCAAAAATTAAAACCGCAAAACTTCGATAAAAAATATTTTTCTTCGGGAGGATACGACGAATACGAAACCGATGTTTCGTCGTGGATAAGCAGTATGGCTAAATTGATTAAAAAGCACCTCGGTGGCGTTTCAAAGCCGCGTATTTTTGATGCCGGATGCGCGCACGGCTATTTGATCGCGAAATTGCAAAACAAATACAGCGCTGACGTATATGGGTTGGAATATTCCGATTTTGCGATACGGAGAGCGGATAAAACGGTTGCTGGCAAAATAAAGAGGGGGAGTATTCTGACGGCGGCTTTTCCTAAAAACGGCTTTGATGCAGTTATTTGTCTGGATGTATTCCCTTACTTTACAAATGAAGAGGTGGAACTTGCCGCGAAACAGCTTTCTACTTGGACAAACAAATTTATTTTCTTTTCGTCTATATACAAGCATTCTCGGCACGCATCGCAAAAGCTGAATCCGGATAATCTTCGCAAAACAACGCTCTCGCAAAAAGAATATATTGATATATTTCGTGCCGCCGGCGTAAAATGTATTGGAAAACGAAACATCGGCAATGGAGGAGATGTTTTAATTTTCAAAAAACAGTAGTATAGTAATTATAAAATGGAAGAACAGGAACAAAAATTTTCAAAAAAATTTTTATTTATAGATCTCGAATCATTGAGCGGAGATTTGGCGTGGCAAATAAAGAAAGAGGGAAACGAGGTACGATATTATGTCGCTTCTCCCGCCGATAAAGACGTTTATGACGGTTTCTTGGAAAAAGTTGACGATTGGAAACAAAATACGGATTGGGCGGATGTTATTGTATTTGGCGACAATGTTGGGTTTGGGAACGCCCCCGATACGCTTCGCGCGCAGGGAAAATTAGTTGTCGGGGGAAGCCAATATACGGATAAATTGGAACTCGACAGGGAATTCGGACAATCAGAAATGAAAGCCGCCGGAATGACGATACTTCCGCATTGGGACTTCACCGACTTCGAAACAGCCGTTCAATTTATTAAAGAAAATCCCGGAAGATACGTATTTAAGCCGTCTGGAAACATTTCGTCGGACCAAAAGGGAATTCTCTTTATAGGACACGACGAGGATGGCAAGGACCTTATTGAAGTCCTGGAACATAATAAAAAGGTGTGGTCCAGAAAAATAAAGCGATTTCAGCTTCAGAAATTCGCGCAAGGCGTCGAAATCGCGGTAGGCGCGTTCTTTAACGGCAAGGAGTTTATCACCCCAATCAATATCAATTTTGAGCATAAGAAGCTTTTTCCCGGAGACATTGGACCGGCGACAGGCGAAATGGGAACTCTAATGTTTTGGAGCGAGCCGAACGCGCTTTTTAACGCGACACTGGCAAAAATGCTTGAGCATCTCCGAGAAAGTAACTATGTCGGGTATGTTGATATAAACTGTATTGCAAATTCAAAAGGCGTATATCCGCTTGAGTTTACTACGCGGTTCGGATATCCAACTATTAATATACAAATGGAAGGCGTCATAAGCCCGTGGGGCGAGTTTTTGCACGCAATCGCGAAGGGAGAAAAATACGATTTCAAGACGAAAAAGGGGTTCCAGGTTGGGGTAGTAGTCGCAGTGCCTCCGTTCCCATATGACGATAAAAAAGAAACCGAAATCTATCGCGATTCATCGATTATTTTCAAAAAACCCAACACCGAAGGCGTTCATCTCGGCGACGTAAAGCTTGTAGACGGGGACTGGCACCTTGCCGGAGAGAGCGGCTACGCAATCGTGGTAACTGGCTCCAATGGAACCGTTGAAGAGGCCCGTCATCAGGCATATAGGCGCCTTAAAAATATATTGCTTCAGAATATGTTTTATAGAACCGATATAGGATATAAGTGGTATATGGAAAGCGACCAGTTGCAAACTTGGGGA
>JBBTVZ010000007.1:4328-12466 GCA_038062995.1 Patescibacteria group bacterium
ATAAAAAATGAAGATAACAGTTAAAACCATTCCGCATAAGAAACAAAAATATGAAACGGCGGGGGACTGGTGGTGGAAAAACGAAAATGATTTGGAAATCAGGGTTTCGCAAATGGAAAATTGGAAATATGAATCCTTAATCGCGATTCATGAGATTGCCGAAGCCATTTTATGTAAAGCTCACAAAGTTAAACCGCAAAAAGTTAATGAATTTGATATCGCGTTTGAGAAAAAAAGAAAGAAAAACGATGAAAGCGAGCCTGGAGACGATCCAAACGCTCCATACCATTTCGAACACGGCATAGCAACTGGAATAGAACGGACTATAGCCGTTGTTTTGGGGGTTAAGTGGAAAGATTACGATAGAAAAGTAACCAATCTAAGAAAATTAAAAACTAAACAATAGTAAGAGGGGGAGCGTACCTAAAGGATTCTAGACCTGTCGCACAAGCATTCTTTTGCGACATATATAAAGAATTACTCCCCTTTACACATTCTTAAAAATAATCATCCGGATCCATGTCTCCGCCAACAGGCATCGGACCGCAACTTCGTGATGGTTGTGTTCCTTCAGGATATCCGGGACGCGACGGCGAAAGTGTCGAATTCGCAAAAAGCGTTAAATGCAGATGAGGACCAGTCGCATACCCGGTACTGCCTACATATCCAATAACTTGTCCCCTTTCTACACTTTGTCCAATCGCGACAATATACTTAGAAAGATGCCCATAAAGCGTTGAAAGACCATTTTTGTGTTTAATTACCACAAATTTACCGTATGAACCCTTCCTGCAATATTTATCTTGATCTCCGGCGCTTATAATACGCCCAGATTCTGCCGCGAGTATCTCAGTTCCAATTGGAGAACCTATATCTATGCCGTTGTGACGGCCTCCTTTATAATTTCTCAAAGCAAATTTTGTTTTCCCGTAATCCTGTGTTTTAAGCCCTCCAATAATCGGCCACAAAAAAATCTGGCGCGCTACAGGTATAAGATTTGGATCTATTTTTTTCCGCAATTCAGTTTCTATTTCTTCTATTTCGCCGGAAATTTCCATCTGCATCTTTTCAAGCTCTGTTAATTTTTGCTGGTATAAATCTTCGCGGTTTTTTGTTTCTTCTAGTATCTGCTGTTTTTCCGTCTTTTGTTCCTGAATAAGCAGCTTTTTATTTTCTAAATTGATTTGTTCAATACGCTGGCGTTCCTTGTTATTTATTGTTTTTTCTATTTTGTCACGAATATCTTCCTGAAGATTCTGCAAATTTACAATTCCCGATTTAAGACCTTCATTAAGGTCTGTGATGCGGTTTATCTCGGTAAAATTATCGCTTAAAGTTGTCTTTGTGAGTAATATACTAAGAATACCAGTCCGTTCGCGTTCCTGGAGCTCGACAAGTAGTTTTTCTATGGCCACGCGTTTTCTATCTATACTTTCCCCAGCTTTAACAATTTCATCTTTCAATGATTCCGTTTCAAAACCAAGCTTTTCTATAAGAACAGTTTTTTCCTTTGTTGATAAATTTAACTGATTAATATTTGTATCAATTGCTTTAAGCTCTTTCTTAAGCGAATTCTGCGATTTATTTATTTCATCGAGATTTTGCTCAAGTATTTCCCGCTGTTCCTGGATATTCTGTAATGTGGCATTTTTCTCTTCTATCTTTTGTTTTAATACATTTGGCTCATTTACGGCTAATAACTGCAAGGCCGCCTCTGTACGCGCTAAAAAGCCGAATCCAAAGCTGAGACAGAAAACAAAAACCGCGCATATGATACGTTGTATATTCATATTCAAATTCAAACCATTGCGCCTGACGTTTCGATTTTCTGAAGCGCCAGTGAAATACGGTTAAGCGTCTCTGTCTTGCCTAACACTTCAGATATTTCGGTTGGGCCCGGTGATGCTTCGCGTCCGGAAAGCGCGACTCGAAAAGGCCAGAAAATCTCTCCCCTGCCGCGCGAATCAGAAAGAGGGGAAATCGCGTCATGAACCAACTTTTTAGTGAACGGCTTTGCGGAAATTTCTTTTATCTTTTCTAAAATGTCGTTAAGATTTTTTGCGGTTTGCTCAAAACTTGTTTCTTTCCAGCATAAAATCTCTTTTTTATATTCCGGCTGTTTAAAGAAATACTCCCCCTCTGTTTTGAATTCCGCAAGCTTCCCTATTCGCTCGCAAACAAGAGGCAGAGCTTTTTTAAGCGTATCTTTCTTATCAAGCCACTCCCCCGGCACGAATGGTTTTAGAGCTTCTATGAAATTATTCGTATTCATATTTTTTAAATAATGCGAATTGAGCCAATTTAATTTTTCTTCGTTGAAAACCGCGCTTGCTTTCTGAACGCGCTTCAGTGAAAACTCAGAAATAAGCTCGTCACATGAAAGCACTTCCCTATCGCGTTCCGGGTGCCACCCCAAAAGCGCGAGAAAATTAATCATTGCTTCCGGCACGTATCCTTCGCGTTTGAACTCATTAAGCGACGTGGCCGCATACCGTTTTGAAAGTTTTTTGCGGTCGGGACCTAAAATAAGCGGCAAATGCGCGTAATGCACCGGCGGAAAACCGAGCGTTTCCTGGATCATCATCTGTTTCGGTGTATTTGAAAGATGGTCTTCTCCGCGTATGACATGTGTAATATTAGATTCATAATCATCAACAACCACCGAGAAATTATAGAGAGGAATTGTAAGTCCTTTCGCAATAATAATATCTCCAAAAAGTTCAGTTTTAAATTCAACCTTCCCGCGAATAATATCGGGGAAAGAAACGGTTTTTTCTGGCATCATAATCCGAATTACGCTTTTTGTTCCGGAGTCAAGTTTTTGTTTGGCTTCATCCGCGGAAAGATACTTGCACTTCCCGCTATATTTTGGAATAAGCCCTTGGCTCAAAAATCCTTGGTATTCCGCCTCAAGCTCTTCTTGCGTGCAAAAACAGTGATACGCTTTATGTTCTAAAAGAAGCTTTTTTAGATATTTTTCATAAAGGTTCAGCCGCTCGCTCTGGCGCGTGATGCCGCCGTCCCAATTAAGCCCTATCCACCGCAAACCGGCTAGGACATCCTCCTCAAATTCTTTTGTGGAGCGTTCCTTGTCTGTGTCCTCTATGCGCAACAAAAACTCGCCGCCTTCGTGGCGGGCAAAGAGCCAGTTAAAAAGCGCTGTTCTCGCGTTTCCTAAGCTGAAAAACCCTGTCGGAGACGGGGCAAATCTGACTCGTACTCCCATAGGGTTAGTATACCCCATTTGGATGATCTTTTCCACTAAAAACTCAAACGAAATTGTGGCGCACATGAACAAAAATAGGCGATAATTTTATCGCCTATTTCCAAATTTAGAGAGGATCTCGGTGTCAATGCGGCAGTTTCTTAAAACCCAAATAAAACATCGTAGCTTTTATTGATTCAGTAAGCTTTACCGCCCTCGCCACCGTTGCCAGATTTTTAAACAAAGGGAAATATCTTACGATATCACCGTCATCTGCCACCACACAGTGACGTCGGTACACCTCGGCCAACTGGAAAGTTTCCTCATCGCTCGACATAAGAATGCTGAATTTAAAATCTCCCTCGAGCACGGTGAATGCCTGATCCTTGAAATTTTTTCCGAGAATGGAGGAGAGCTTCAAATAAAACTTATAATATCCCCTCCTCTTGCCTTCAATTTTCTCCGGATAAAACAATGTTTCCCACAAACTTGGCAATTCCGGAAGACCGAGACATTCCAAATCAGCCAGCGTTTTTACTTTACGAAGATCCTGACCATGCGGCCACGGAGAATCATCTTTGTATTTACCCATAAACTGCCTCCTTCTTGTTTATTCGTTTTTTGTCTTTCTTGAACCCTAGTAAATAAAAATGATTTACAAAAACCTTCGTTTATCTTAGCGCGGGCTTATCTAATCTGTCAAGATTATTTGATTTTTTCACCCTCTTGCGCCGGCTAACCGAAGAAGCTCGCTTGCAAGTACGCTTCCAGCGTCCGGTCTGAAAAAAGCTTTTGCTTGCTCTCCCATCGTCTTCATTTTCGCAGTATCATTTAAAACATCGTCAAGTTCACGGAGAAAAACATTCGCAGTAAAATTATTTTCCTCAATAATAATCGCAGCTCCGGATTTTGAATACTCAAGCGCGTTATACCGTTGATGGTCTCCGGCAGAACTAGAAAGCGGTATTAAAATTGACGGCTTTCCGAATGCGGCTAGTTCATAAATTGCCCCGGAACCTGCGCGAGAAATAACTATATCGGCCGCCTTGAGCGCGTTCTTAAGCTCAATTGTATCAAGCATGCCTGCAATGCGGTATTTAGCCCCGGTTTTCACGCTCACTTCTTCAGTCACCGTTTGCGCCTCATCAATGTTAGCGTCGCCAACCTGATGAAAAATCTGATATTTCTTAAGAATCGCCTCAAGATTATTGAATATGAACTCATTGATTTTTCTAGACCCTTGAGAACCTCCTAAAACAAGTATAAGCGGTTCTTCATTTCTAAATCCAAGCCTAGATTTTGCAGAAGCGCTGTCAGGAACATTTATTAAAAGGTCCGCGCGTACTGGATTTCCCACAAGAGCAACTTTCTTTAATGGGAAATAACTTGCCGCCGATTGGAACGCAATTCCGATTTTCGCGGAAAAACTTGCCGAGATTCTACTGGTAAGACCCGGCATAGAATCCGACTCATGAATCATAACCGGAATCCGGTAAAACCACGCGGCAAGAACAACAGCAAGCGCGCCTGGACCGCCTTTTGAGAAAACAACTTCCGGCATAATCCAATAAAGATGCCAAAGCGCCTGAATAAGCGACAAAGGAAATTTAACGGCATCTATAAAGTTCTCTAAAGACGCGTAACGCCGAAGCTTGCTAGACGCTATGTAATGCGCGCGAACGCCGCGTTCGCGGAACATCTCAATAAAACCGCTCTTTGGCCCAAGATATATTATTGAAAGACGCACGTCTCCTCCTGTTTTTTCCAACTCATCTAAAACCGCAATCAGCGGGTAGATATGCCCGCCCGTCCCACCGCCTGTTAAAACAATTCGTATCATAGAAATAAATTTGAAAATTGCGCGTCAGCGCCTATACCTCGACACACTAACAATAATACCAGACATGGTTAAAAAAACAGCAAGCGCGGTTCCTCCATAACTCACAAATGGAAGCGGCATTCCAGTAAGAGGAAGAATTCCAGAAATAGCGGCGATATGGACAAATGCCTGAAGTCCAAGCACGCACATAAATCCAGTTACAAGAAGCCTGCCGAAATTATCCGGAGCATTGCGAGCAATCTGCATCCCGCGCCAAATAAACAGCAAAAACACCAGAATAAAACTTATAGCGCCGATAAATCCAAGTTCCTCGGCAATAATTGCAAAAACGGAATCGCCAATTGGTTCAGGTAAATAAGAAAGTTTTGATGTTGATTTCCCAAACCCGACCCCGGTAAGTCCTCCAGAACCTATCGCCATAAGCGCTTGATTTATATGGTATCCGGAATTTAGCTGATCCGCCCCCGGATTTAAAAACGTTTTTATGCGTTGTAAACGATATGGAGTTAAATAAATTAAAAGACTGACTGCAACTGCCGCTATAATTCCAAGAACAACTAAATATTTTAATGGCGCGCCGGCGGTAAAATAAGTTAAAACTGCCGCCGTAAAAATAAGTAAAGCAATAGTAGTAGCCGGTTGAAAAAAAAGAAGTGCTATAACAACTCCAGTAATAAGAAAAAACGGCAAAAAACCCTCAAAAAAACTTTTGTTTCGTGAATATTTCTTGCTCATCCACGCTGTAATGTAAATAAAGAAGGTTAGCTTCAGAATTTCTCCGGGCTGGAATGTAATCGGGCCGAGCGTAAGCCACCTATCACTCCCGGTATTCACAGAACTCCCAAGCGGCGTAAAAACTAAGATAAGTAAAATCACGCTCAACCCTAAAATCGGAAGCGACCACTTTTCAAACCTACGGTAATAAATTAAAGAACCGGCTATAAAACCAACAATACCGACTAAAAGGCCGTTTATAAGCTGGTGAGTAACATAATAATAGCTGTAGCCGAATCTAGCTTGCCCCAAATCTGACGAAGCGCTGGTCAGCATGACAATTCCAAAAACTACGATTACAAAAAGTAGCGCTATAAAAACGTAATCAGGAGCAGATGTGTGTTTAGGCATTCTTAAATATTTCATAAATTCTTTAAAACACGGCCAAAAAGCGAGCCTTCCACGCCACTACCAACAACCCGTTTTCCGTTTATAAAAATATTCGTCGCTTGAAAATCGCGAGCCACAACTATATCGGCGTAATTACCTTGTGCAAGAATTCCGCGTTTCGCAATTCCGAATTTCTTAGCGGGCAAGGACGTCATTTTTTCAATCGCCTTCTCAAGAACAATAAATTTCCCTTTTTCGGCAAATTTCAAAAATTCAAGCGGACCGGAACGTGCGTTTTTTGAACGCCCCCAACTGAAAATTATCTGATGATGATTGATGAACTGGTTCGAAATAAATTCGCACTCGGAATATAGCAGATGCGCGCGCAATTTAGTTATTCTAAAGAACTCCATAATTCCCTTTTCGTAGGATTTTCCGGCGTTTCTGGCAAACGACTGTAATGTTTTTCCTTCTAGAAATCGCAAGGACGCGTCAACAACACTGCCTATAACCAAATTGTTGTCCTTTTGAGTTTTAAAATACTCCTCAAGCCGTTCACGCGTTCCTGGGGAAAAAATCGCGTCAAGCGTTAACGCGCGCGTCTTTCCCCTTGCCCACTGCGGCAAAAATGCCTCGGCGCTGACAGTTGATTCGCCGAAAGGATTCAAGTCAAAATGCGCGTATGTTTTCCCAGAAAGTTTTTCCATAAACTCCGCGGTTTCAGAATAAGCTTCTATTTGGTTTATAAACGGACGAGCATAGCTTAATTCCAAATTAGTATTCTCATCTTTCAAGTTTAAAAAGGTATCTTCCAGCGCCCTAGAGAGGCAAAACCGAGGAAGGTGCGCGGCATAAACGCATTTTGCTTTAGCCGCTATCGAAATAAAACGTTCTGCTTCATTATGCGAAGTTTTCTCGATATAACCATTGTCATCATATTCAATAGAAAAACCTAACGCGCCGTCTCGAAACGATTCACGAAGAACATTCTCGCAAAAATCAAGTTCCTTTTCTGTTAAATCTCGCGCCTCACCTCGCGTAAACATACTTCTAGTCGTGGAAAGCCCTACAAGAACGCCTATATTAGTTCCGATTTTTCTTTTTGAAAAAAATAAAAGAAAATCTTTTACGCGCCGCCAATTATGAACTGTTTCGTTATGGCTCGCGTAAGAACGCGTGAGTTCCAACGAATGAGGCGAGAAAGGCACAAGCGAGGTTCCATCGTTGCCGATTATCTGCGTAGTAATTCCCTCTTGCACGACATTTTTCTGACTCGGGTCGGAAAAAATCGACATTGTCTTATCCGCATATGAGCCGATATCAATAAATCCTGGCATTACAAATGCTCCAAGCGCGTCAATTGTAACATCAGCATTGCGAATCGGAGCGTCGTCAATTCTTATAATACGGTCTCCGCGTATAAGAATGTTTTTTCTACTGGGAGGATTTCCCAAGCCGTCATACACATTTCCATTTTTTATCGCAATAATCATTGCGAGTTAAATAAATCTTGCTATAAAAAACAGTATTAGGCCAAGACTTGTGGCAATTCCCTCAATAATCCAGAATCGCATTGTTACGCGGGTTTCGTGCCATCCGATCGCCTCAAAATGGTGGTGAATCGGCGTAGATAAAAATATTTTTTTCTTCCTTATTTTTTTATTCAGCACTTGAACAATAACAGAAACTGATTCAAAAAGAAGAATAAAACTGAAAAATGGCAAAAGAAGAGCCGTGTTCGTAAGCATAGCCATAACTCCAAGCGTTATGCCAAGAGACATTGAACCAGTATCGCCCATAAAAAACTGAGCTGGATAAATGTTAAACCAGAGAAACGCAAGAAGCGAACCAATAATAACGGCGTTCATTGCCGCGAGGTCATATCTGTGCGTTACAAAGGCAACGACTCCAAACGCCGCGAATCCAAAAAGCATTGTCCCGGCCGCAAGCCCGGCAAGCCCGTCCGTTTCATTTGCTGCAAACGCGGTT
>JBBTVZ010000008.1:0-12054 GCA_038062995.1 Patescibacteria group bacterium
AATACAAAAATAAAAGTTTTAATTGACGGAAAACTTACCGAAACCTCGCACGGACGCCTGATATTCAACAGAATTTTCTCAAAGGATTTTGGATTTTTCAATGGGCCGCTCAATAAAAAATTATTATCAAAGCTCATCACGAAAATAATTGAGCATTACGGCATTAACGAAGCGGGAATATACATAGACAGAATTAAAAGCGTGGGATTCCAATATGCCACAGAATCAGCGATAACATGGGCAATGGGAGATACAACGACGCCAAAGGAGAAAAAGGGAATAATTGCCGAAGGAGATAAAAAGGTTGAGCTTATTGAAAAGCATTATTCAGATGGTCTTTTAACGATAAAAGAGAGGCGCCGGCAAATTATTATGGTATGGAATGAAATTCGCGAGAGGCTCTATATAATCACGCCGAAATCAATGGATCCAAAAAGCCCGGTGTTTACTATCTTTGACTCCGGCGCGAAGGGAAGCTGGGCGCAGTCAAACCAAATGATGGCAATGAAAGGGCTTGTTATGGATACAAAAAACGAGCCAATTGAACTCCCCATCAAATCGTCATTCAAAGAAGGATTTAAGGTTTTGGAGTATTTTATTTCAACTCATGGAACGCGCAAGGGCTCAACGGATACAGCGCTCAAGACGGCAACGGCAGGATATCTCACTCGCCGCCTTGTAGATGTCGCGCAGGGATTGATAATTAGGGAAAATGATTGTGGAACTGATGGAGGAATTATCGTTGAACGGAAGGACGGAGACGCGTACGGGCACCAGCTCGCAGACAGGCTGTTTTCAAGAACAAGTCTTGAGGATATACGAATAGACAGAAAACTTGTTGTCCGCGCCGGGGAAATAATAGCGCGCGTTGTAGCAAAAGCAATTCAAGAGTCTGATATAAGTTCAGTAAGCATACGCTCGCCGATAACATGCAAATCAAAGAATGGTTTTTGTTCAAAGTGTTACGGACTTGATTTGAGCCGTAATAAACTTGTTGAAATAGGCGAGGCGGTCGGTGTTGTTGCCGCCCAATCAATTGGAGAGCCGGGAACCCAGCTTACGCTTCGTACATTCCACTCCGGAGGTATTGTCGGTATCGATATCACACAGGGTCTTCCTCGCATTGAAGAAATCTTTGAAGCCCGTATGCCGAAAGGAAAAGCCCCGCTTATTAAGCAAGATGGCGTCGTTGATCAGATTGTTGAAAAAGGGCTTCTGATGCTGGTTCGCGTGAAAACGAATTTGAAAGAAAAGAAAGACTCCTTTGATGAATATCTGATTCCTTCAGGAGCTTTGATATTGGTAAAAGAAGGGGATATTGTTAAGCGCGGAGATAAGATCTCGGAAGGCTCACTGGATCTAAGAGAAGTTCTGGCGTTTCAAGGAATAAATGAAGTAAGAAATTATATAATAAACGAAGTTCAAAAAATTTATGTTCCTGAGGGTTCCCCTATTAATGACAAGCACATTGAAATCATAGTTCGCCAGATGCTTTCGCGCGTTACAGTAAAGGAACCGGGCGATACGGAGTATATGCAGGGGGATATAGTTGAGAAATTGGAATTTGTAAACACAAATAAAGCGACAAAAGAAGCTAAAAAAGAAATAGCGAAAGCCGTGCAAAAAGTCATGGGTATTACGCGCGTATCACTGAATTCTGAAAGTTTCCTTTCGGCGGCTTCTTTCCAAGAAACTAGCAGGGTTTTGGTTAGCGCGGCAATGGAAGGAAAGATAGATATGCTTCGTGGACTCAAGGAAAACGTTATTATCGGAAGGCTTGTGCCTATTGGAACCGGAATGCGTGAAATTCCGAAGGATAAACTTGAAGAATTCAAGAAGAGGTTTAAATTAGAACCCAGCGCGGAAGAAAATATTGCTGGTAATGCCGAGGGGGAGCAAAACAAAGAAGTCGTTGACCCCGTTAGAAATAACCCGCCCCAATAGGCCCCTCTGGGGCGCGCCGCTTCGCTGCAGCGCGGGCGCGATTTCTAACGGGGTTGACTCGTCAGTATAACTTTGATACCGTAGGCATTATGGAACCATCAGAAAAGAAAAATCTATACGAAATAACGTTTCACACGCTCACGGAAGAAGGTGCCGGCAAGGTGAGACTAGTAATTGAAAAGAGCGGTGGAAATGTAGTACATGAAAAGCCAGTTCAAAAAATTCGCTTGGCATACAAAGTTAAAAAGCAGTTATTTGGATTCACGAGTGTTACAGGATTCGAAATGGAGCCGGCTAAAATCCATGGATTTTCAAATGAACTTGCGCTTGCCGGTTGCGTGTTGAGGTCAATGATACATATAGTTTCTCCTAAAAAAGAAAGGACAAAAGAAGTAAAAAAGAGTAGTGTGGAAACAACGCAACCCATACAGGAAAGCGGAACAAAACTAAGGTCATTTACCACTCAAACTCTCTCAAATGAGGCGCTTGAGAAAAAGATAGAAGAGATACTGCAATAAAAGTATCTATGCCAATATACAAATGAATACTAATAATACAAATAAAAGTCTGTTAATATTAGTATAATTCGTACAATTCGTATATTCGAATCGCACATATGAATTTCAACAAGGCATTTATAATCGGCAGATTGACGAACGACCCCCAACTAAGAACAACCCCTGGAGGGCAATCTGTAGCGACGTTTTCCATTGCGACAAATAGGACATGGATAAATAAACAAGGCGTGCGCCAGCAGGATGTGCAATACCACAATATTGTTGTGTGGGGGCGCCAGGCGGAAGTGGCAAACCAATTTTTGAAAAAGGGAACGATGGCGATGATTGAGGGGCGGCTCCAGACGAGGAAGTGGCAGGATAAGCAAGGGCAAAACCGCACCGTAACCGAAATTGTTTCGGAACGGCTTCAGCTCGGACCGCGTCCGGGCGCTCCAGGAGGAGCACCGCAGTTTGATTCCGACTCCGCTGCGCCAAAAGACATTGCCCCGCAATTTAGCGCGGATGAGACGAAGGAAGAACTACCTGAAATCAATTTAGAAGACGAAGAAATAAAAGCGGAAGATATTCCATTTTAATATATGGCACGAATCAAAAAAGAATGCCCGTTTCTTTCGCGCGGGATCAAGGATATTGATTATCGCGACATTGAACTCCTTAGACGTTTTGTATCAAGCCAAGGAAAAATTATTGACCCGCGCCACACCGGCGTTTCAGCGAAATTCCAGCGAAAACTCGCACGTGCGATCAAGCGCGCCCGAATTATGGGGTTGCTTCCATTTGTAGGAAGATAATATTTGGTCGATGTCATTAGATCTCTCAATTTTCAATTTTATACATTCCCTTGTCGGGAAAATGAAAGTCATTGATTGGCTTTCTATTTTTTTCGCAGAACACGCTACGTATTTGATTATAATCGCGGGTGTCGTCTTTATTCTTTGGAGTGGGTCAGTGAGGAAAAAAATAAACAGAATTTTTGTCGGAGCTCTATCGCTTGTTTTGTCTTTAGGAATTATAGCCCAACTTTTTTATATGTTTCTTGACCGCGCCCGTCCGTTCATAGAACTGGAATTTACCCCACTCTTTCAAGAAGTAAATGCGTCGTTTCCATCAAGGCATGCGATAGCGCTCTTTGTTATTGCTCTGCTTGTGGCGAGTGTAAACCGCAAAATTGGCTATTGGTTTTTTGCTTTTGCGATTTTAAACGGTTTCGCGAGAATTTACAGCGGTGTGCATTGGCCGAGTGATATAATCGGGGGATTTGTGATTGCTACAATAGGATTTTATATTGTTCGCGCGCTTGTGCCGCACCAGTCGCGCGTAGATGAAATCAAAATTATACCGGAAGAACAGCCAGTTGAAAAAAAAGAAGAAAAAATCAATGAACTTTAAAAATCTTCAAAGTCCAGATTCGGTGGAGAGCAAAGAGAATATTAAAAAGAAAAGAGATAAATTATATGTTAGAGCGAGATCATGAGGAGATAACGCGGATATATAAGTTAATGGATAAAATCGTTGTTTTTTGTAAAGGCATAAGAAAAAAATATGCAGATTGGGATAAATACGAGTACTATCATATACTTATCACCAGTAGTGATGATTCAGGAAAAATATTTATTAAACAAGATTTTCCAGGCAAAGATTCGATTGATGGATTTTTAGATAAGCTCCTCGCTGAATTTCCAAAAAGAAAGAATAAAAGAAGCGGTCATTATATGACCGCTAATTTACACAATACCTGGAGCTGGAATTATAAAGTATCCTAGCGCCATATTGATGATAAGCAACTTCTTGGCGGCTTTTATAAACGGCTCATCATCTCGAGTATAAATTCTCATTATTGAAATACACGACTGTATTTTCACCAAGTCTTTCTTGAGCTCTTCAGAGAAACTATCCAAATCTTTAAATTCATTGTTTAAAAGTTCGGAAATTTTTTTACTCGCTTCTTGAGCTATAGCAAAAATTTTTTCATTGCTATTCTTTGCAAAAAAGAGAATTACATTTGTACTTTGCAGTCCAACCTTTGCGTTCTTGTACCTCTCCATTTGTAAGGCATCATTTAGCTGCATACTCGCCTCCATTGAAATTTAAAATTGTGAAAGTTGTGTAATACTGAAATTAGTATAGCATACTAAATGCATGCAGTGATGGATAAAATTCAGTTTGAACGCCGCCCTGTAGTCGCGGTTTGACAGCGTTTTTTTGCTGGTGTAATTTAGAAACAAGATAACGATACTAATCGTCGTGGTATCGTGTGAACTTTATTTAACAGTCGGAAATATGAACTACATAAACAAAAGCTGTATCTCGTCCCTAAGAGATACGAAAATTTCGAGCGGATTAAAGGTTTTCTCGGTCGTTGCCGCAGTGCTAGTCACAAGCGGCTTTTTTGTGGCAAAACCAGCTGTGGCAGCATCTCCAGGCGATGTGATTATTAATGAGTTTGTATCAAATCCATCCTCCGGTAGTGAATGGGTAGAGCTGTTGAATATAACTACTTCTAGCATTTCTCTATCAGGATGGAAAATACAAAATTTTACCTTTTCTTCCAGTAGCGCAATAACAGGCATGGCAACCACTACTATTGGAGCAGTTACAATACCAGCGAATGGTATTGCTGTAATTAATGTTACTGGACTCAATAACAGCGGCGACTCGATAACGCTGTATGACAATAGCGCCACACCTGTTGCGGTTAATAATGTTGTCTATGGAATAGTAACTGGGTTTCCTGCTACAGCGGGGCTAACGACGCCGCCAGCTTCCGGAAAGTCCGGAGCTTACATTTCCGGCGCTTGGCAGACCAATCAAACTCCAACAAAAGGCTGGTTCAATGATGCCGGACAGCCCGGCAAAGCGCCGCTCCTTTCAACAATTGATTCAATACTCGCCTCAAGTAGTATCAGTTCAAACATCGGCGAATTAAGCGATCCTTCCGTAACGCCGGCAGCGACTTCCACCGGCCTCTACTTTGAGAAAGTCGGAAAAGGAAAAATAGTTTTCACTGCCAGTTTAAACCTAAGCGATCAAGCTACGGTTGGCGTCTTGCAGAACCTTGGTCAAAAAATGGAAATGTCGGACGGGCACATAAAATTTGATTCCGCGACCGCGCAGGCAATGAATGCAACCGGCGCGAGAATTTATCTTGAGTCCCTTCCGTACACAGTCCAACCGCCACTAATTGTAAAAAATGATAATGGAACAGCGCTTGACCAAAGCGGTTTGATTTCCGACGTGCTGTACGAAAACGACCCGGCTCCGGCATGTGCAGGAGGCGCGCCGGTTTGCAAAATGATGTCTTTTTCCGCAGCGCACTTTACCCAATTTGATATTGACAGCAACGTCTATGTTGATGCTAGTAACTCTGGAACCGAAGATGGGACGCAGGCACATCCGTATAACACCATAGGAGAAGGCATCGGTGCGGCGATGGCGAGCGGGACTGTTCACGTTGCCGTCGGAACGTATACCGAAGACCTCACGATACCAGCCGGGAAAACAAATCTTGATATTTCGGGCGCCAGTTTAGCAAGCACGACAATTCAGGGTGTTGCTACAAATGCAACAGCTAATTATCCGCAAGCCGTGCCAAACATAGAAATCTTAGCAAACGATGTAAAATTGCACGGCTTCACGATTCAGGGGCCGGCATATTCAGCGGCAACGTACTCAAGCGGCATACTGATCGGCGCGGCAAACGTTGAAATTTACTCAAACGCATTCAAAGTCCCTGCATACAGCAACGGGAATACGGCGATGAGTAATGGAATTCAAACGTGGCACAAAGACAATAAGCCATCTGTTGATATTTCCGGATTGAATATTCATGACAACACATTCACGAGTCTTTCTGCTGAAGTAGCCGGGTACGAAGGTATCTATCTCAATGTAGATACCGGCACAGGTACATCAACCATTCAGAACAACTCATTCACGGGAAATATTTTTAGGGCGATCACGACCGAGCGTTCAAAAACTATAATAAGCGGCAACACAATAACAAACGACATAGCGCCGAGCGGAAGCAGCTACACTGGAATTGGCGGTTGGCAGGGAATTAATATCAGCGGGGCCAACACCGGCGCTATTTCGAATATTTCTGTTACGAATAACACCATCCACGGATCGGCGGCGAATAAAGGATTCAGTTATGGAATCAAAATCGGATACGATACCGGTTCAACCTTTAACTCGGTTTCTGTAACCAGCAATGCTGTT
The DNA here is from genome assembly GCA_038062995.1 of Patescibacteria group bacterium. Lineage (GTDB taxonomy): Bacteria > Patescibacteriota > Minisyncoccia > UBA6257 > GWB1-50-10 > JAUSHK01. The sequence continues at coordinate 6,681 of JBBTVZ010000008.1, forward strand.
AATAATTCGGGTACTGCCGGAGTGTTTGCTAAGTTTACCGCTATAGGCATTACAGTGGATAAAAACGATTTATCCAGTAACGGTTTAGGGATAAAAAATGGAGACGGCGCGGTCTCGCTCAATGCCGTAAAAAACTGGTGGGGAACTGTTTCATCAACTGAAATTGCAGCGCTCATAAACGGTTCGGCGAGTTATACTCCATGGTACTTAAATTCAACAAGGACAATCCTATCGGATGCCGTGAGCGGCAGTACGGTCAATTCAACAACAACGGATGCGGGCCTCACTTCCGCAACAAGAGGACAAGCTGACCTGCCGTCGGGCGCGACTACTGTCACGCTCGGTAATTCAACATTCCTTGATGTTTCAGCTGGAAAGGTTGCCACGAGCACGCTTGTTGTAGACGGCGTTGACCAAGGTACGGCAAAAACAATCGGCGGCCAGGCAGTTACCATTACGCAGTCAGTAAAACTTAACTCAGGCGTTTTAGGCGAGGCGATTTCTCTTTCAAATGCTGACAAAGCCGGTATCTCGGTTTCAATTCCCGATGAATTAGTTGTGTACGCTCCGTCGGGATGGAATGGAAAAATTCAGCCGCCAAAGACTGGTTCAGTAGACGGCAGCGCGCCATCAGGATTTTCGGTGTCGAATTCTGTAATTGAAATAGGTTCGCCAACCGAAGTGCTTATCTTCAGCAAACCGATTACCATAACGCTTTCAGGTGTTTCAGGAAGCGTCGCTTATAAACCGTCCGGCTCTAATACTTGGACGCAGATAACCAACATGTGCGGCGGGACATACGCCACTTCGTCATCCCCGGCGTTTCCTGGCGAATGTTATAAATCAAACGGTACAGATACAAAAATCGTAACGTATCACTTTACAATGTTTGGCGGCCTTAATGTTGTTACAGTAATGTCGGGCGGCTCCGGAACGGTTTCCATCGTTCCTGACGCGCCGGTTGTCGTTGCGGCAGCGGCAGGAGCGGCACTGGCTCCGATAGCAAAAGTTCCGGCATTAAGCCAAGCCGCTCAGAAAATTGATGTGAACGGGGATAACAAGATTGATGTTGTTGACTTCAATATGCTCTTAGTAAATTGGGGGAGCGCAAGCGCCAACAACATCGCTGATTTCAATTCCGACGGCAAGGTCGATATACTTGATTTTAACCTGCTCATGATATACTGGACTCTCTAAAGCCCGGCACGCAATAACATAAAAAATAAACTTATGAAAAAAACTACACTTGTAATCTCTGTCGGCATCGCAGGGGCATTGCTTCTTGCGATGCAAGCCAGCGCCGCCGCTACGTTCTCCTTTTCGCCGGAAAATATCAGTGTGAAAGAGGGGCAGAATGTTACATTAAACATTGCCGTTGATCCGCACGGCGTGAAAAATTACACCGTGAAAACCGAATTGAGTTATCCGACGGATCTTTTGGAAGCGAAATCATTCTCGTTTGAAAACGGCTGGCTCGCGGTCTCGCGCGCCGGCTATGATGTAATGGATAATTCAAACGGCCTTCTGATCAAAACCGCCGGGTATCCTGGCGGAATTTCCGGAGTTACTCCATTCGGTTCCGTTTCATTCATAGCTAAAAAATCCGGCAATGGGGCCATCAGCGTTGGAAGCAATTCATTAGTATTGGACGCGACAAGCCAAAACGTGCTTGATAGCGTACAAACTAAAGTTTTAGTAGCGATAGCGCCGGCAACGGCAATGCCAGTGCCTGAATCATTGCCTGTCCCTGAACTGATTTCGCCGGAAGTTGCCCCCACGCTAGCGCCATCACCGGAAGCAACAACACAGACAGAGACGCCTCTCGTACAGCCAGCAACTTCATCAACACTCTTGATTGCCGCGCTTAGTACACTAGCCCTCGGAACAGGGAAAATATGGGTTAGCATTCTGACGTTGGCTGTTCTCGCCATCATCATAATCTTGGTAATCTACTTTTTTGCACGCCGTAAGCCGCGCGATAATAAGCAATAAGTTTTTTGGTGCCTAGGGGGAGACTCGAACTCCCAAGGGCTTGCGCCCACGGGTTTTTGAGACCCGCGCGTATACCGATTCCGCCACCTAGGCATGGTTATATTGATAATGCCACAAGAAACTTCTATAGTAAATTAGGGCTTTGTATGATATTTCAAGTTGAAGACGCAGAAATATCATACAAAAGCCAACCCCATTAGATAACGATCATTACAGTATGGGTGCTAATAAAAATAACAACGTAAATTATCAGGAGGTCGACATATCCCTGTTCACAGTATCTAACGGGGTGCTCAGATTTGTGGATAAATTTTCGTCGCCACAATCTGGGCTAGAAAATTTATACAAATCTGGCAAATGGCTCGCGTAATAGCGGTTTTCAATCAAAAAGGCGGTGTTGGTAAAACGACTACGGCGACAAATCTCGCCGCGTATCTTGGAATGTTCGAAAAACGGACGCTCTTGGTTGACTTTGACCCGCAATTCAACGCGACAGTGGGTATAGGCGTAAAGCACGCGCCGGACGAAACAATCTACCATGCTCTGCTTGGCGGAAAGCATCCGGATAGCACAATTAAACAAACTTATCTTGCGAATCTTCACATCGTGCCGGCGTCAAGCGATTTGTCAGGCGCGCTTATAGAATTGGTAAATCTGCCGTCCCGCGAATTATACCTGCGGAATTTTGTTGAAGTGGTGCGAAACAGATATGATTTTATATTCATTGACCTTGGTCCAAGTTTGAATTTACTTACGATAAACGGACTGCTTGCCGCGGATGAAGTAATCGTCCCGATTCAATGCGAATATTTTAGCCTCGAGGGTTTAGGACAAGTTTTACAAACAATAGGACTTGTAAAAAACAATCTCGGGCATAACCTTAAAATCGGCGGAGCGTTGCTTACTATGTATGACCGCAGAGAAAAACTCTCGCGCGAAATAGCGCGCGAAATACGAAAGCGTTTTCCACATAACGTATATGACGTTGAAATTCCGCGGTCCGTGAGTTTAGCGGAAGCTCCTAGTTTTAAAAAACCAATTATGCTGTACGCTCCGCAGAGTCCTGGCGCAATTGCGTATGAACGGCTGGCGCGCGAGGTGCTCGCTCAAGGCGGGGAAATAGAAAAAGTTTCTATAACAACGGAAAAAAATCAGGAAACCAGTTCGTATCTCACAAATGTGCCTACTGCGGTTCTAGCGAAAGCGGAAATAGCAAACGAGCCTGAATTAGAGCCGCTATATCCTGAAGATCCGGCTCCGCTTATACTCCATTTTGTTGAGGAAATCGGCACTTGAAATTATATATATACCTTGTGATATAATCTAAGTAGCTCGTTCGTGTGTATCTACTCCGCAGTTGGATGTGTTAGGATATCCGATCGGTATCCAATCCTCCAACTAAGGGGAAAGAACACGCGCGCGCAGCTGTACACGTGTACTTTGCTAGAACAGAGGAGACGGCGGAATCAGTCGTCTCGCTACTAGTACTCCAGATTTCGAGTTTGCTCTTTATATTTACCATTAAATAATATAACCACTCGAAATTAAAAATTGGAGGAACGTTTTGAGACGGAGGATACGCGCGAATCCTCTGTTTTAGTTTGTTTCAAAACCATTGAATGGTTTTGAAACAACCCTGAGCGTAGCCGAAGTGTTGTCAGCACCAAACCCCGCAAAAATCGGGTTTCTTCTTTTTTAAAACAAACCGTATTACAATAAATACATATGACAGGACAAGGACTTGAAGCATTAATTCCACCAAGAAAAAATGTTGACCCGGTAAGCGCGGGAGGTTCCGCGTATGTGAATAAAAGCGCAATTCCGGAAAATTTGCCGGTTGCGGAACATTCATTGCCGGCAATAATGCGGAGCGAACTGTCGCCGCATATAAGCTCTGTTTCGGAACCGCCGCGCGATGTTAGAGTAAGGAAGGAACACAATAGTCCCGAAGCAATTTTTCATATTGAAGTTGAAAAAATAAAATCAAACCCGTATCAGCCGAGAAAAATTTTCAATGAAGAAGAGTTGCAAGAGCTTTCACAATCAATTCGCGAATATGGAATTATCCAGCCGCTCGTTGTTTCAAAAGTTGTTACGGAAACTGATACGGGAACGGGAGTTGAGTACCAGCTTATTACGGGCGAGCGGCGGCTTATGGCGGCAAAGTTAGCAGGATTTGAAAGAGTTCCGGTAATTATACGGCAGGCAGAATCAAAGCAGACAAAGCTTGAACTCGCGCTTATTGAAAATATCCAAAGAAGCAATCTTACTCCAATCGAATCAGCGCGCGCGTACGCGCGGCTGCAGGACGAATTTGAACTTACACAGCGAGAAATCGCAGCGCGTGTCGGGAAAAGCCGTGAAGTCGTTGCAAACACGCTTCGGCTTTTAAGCTTGCCCGCGCAAATTCAGGAGGCGCTTGCTAGCGGGAAAATAAACGAATCGCAGGCGAGGGCATTGCTCGCAATATCGGACCCGAACAAACAAAACAAAATGTTTGTGCAATTGGCGTCGGGAGCAATGAGTGTTCGCGCGATGCGGGCAGAAGCTAAAAATCCATCGCAAGCAAATCCGGAAACGCAGTACTGGAAGAAAAAATTAGAGGAATTTTTTGGCGCGCCTGTTGACATAACAAGGCGCGGAGCCAGAGGGAAGCTTATCGTGCAATTTTATTCAGATGACGAGTGGCAGTCAATCATTGACCACTTGTTCGGAAAAGAAGAAGTTGTATAATGAAAAATATATGGATAATCAAAGCCAATACGAAGTAGAGAAAAATCTTGTGGAGATCCAACTTTCTGGAGAGAAAATAACTAGTAACACAAACGACTTAGATTTAATAGCGAAGGTCGGGGATAAGCTCTATAAAGACAACCGCGAGTTTATTAAAGAAAAAATCAGAGATAATTGGTTTGTAATTATAGAGCCAGTAAGCGGAATTTTATTTGCATCTCCAGACCAAGTAAAACTTTTCGAGTACGTAAAAGAAAAATATCCAGAAAGGTTGTTCTACTCGGTCGGTCTTCTAAAAGAAAATCAAGTGGCTTTAGCAAGATGAAACAATATGGAAAGGTTAGAGTTTCCCGTAATTGAAAATTTTTCTCCAGAAGTTCCGATTGAAATTTACTCACTAGATAAACCAATAAAAGTTGTTGCAACAGTGGATACTGGTAGCGAAGGATTTCTGCAAGTTCCACTTGCTGTCGGAATAAAAGCAAACCTAAGATTATTTGGCACAAGATACTGGGTAATGGCGGATGGAAGAAAAGTCAAAAAAGTTGAATGTATAGGCAAAATAAGATTTGCTGGTAAGGACTTAATAGGGATAATCTCTTTATCAGAAACATCAGAAGACTGTTTATTAGGAATGCAATTTTTAAAG
>JBBTVZ010000009.1:0-3088 GCA_038062995.1 Patescibacteria group bacterium
AATTCTTGAAAAATTAAACGAAGCAGGAAGGACTGTCATTTTAGTCACTCATGAAACCTACACCGCGGAATTCGCAAACAGGATAATAAAACTTATGGATGGAGAAATAGAATCGGATTCCAAGGTCGGAAAAAGGCGCCGGACAAAAGAAGACTTCTTTAAGTAGTAATGAATCCCCTTAGAGAAGATAATGAGCTATACATATGTCTTATAAAATAAACAAGACTCAAGATAGAATATTAATTATACCCAGCGCATACGGAAGCGCCTTTCTAAACGCAATTTATTTTTTATTGCGAAAGGTTCGAGTAATAATATTAGGAATCGCATGAGGCGCTTCCTTTCTCTAACGGGATGAAGACGCGCGACTCTCTCCATACAGCTATTGCAGGCATTCGCCACGCGAAAGTCAGATCTTTTTTGACAATGCTTGGAATCGTAATTGGCATTGCTTCGGTTATTCTTTTAATGTCGATAGGCAAATCAGTCCAACAACTTATACTAAACCAAATTCAGGGAATTGGTTCGAATTTGGTTTTTGTAATTCCGGGAGCCACAAAAGGATCGCGGTTTGAGGCACCACACAGCGCAATTATAAAAACTCTTACAAAGTCGGATGCGGACGCGCTTCGAAAAGAGCCGTCTATTGATGGCGTGGCTCCGCAAGTAAACGGTCAGGCAAGAATTGTGTATGGTAATAACGACACGTCCATATCATTTCAGGGCGTTTCATCTGACTTTTTTCCTGTTCGTGATTTTGGGATGTTGAGCGGGTACGCATTTTCAAAAGCGGATGTTGAGTCGTCAAATAAAGTTGTTGTCATAGGCTCTAAGCTCGCAAAGACATTATTTGGCGATATTAATCCGCTTGATAAATTAGTTAGAATTAAAGATGTTTCATTTCGCATAGTCGGCGTTCTTGAAGAAAAAGGATTGGGTCCTATGGGCGTTGACCAGGATAATATGGTTCTTATTCCTATTACGATTGCGCAGAGGCAAATACTTGGAATTGATTATTACAACCTTATAACAATGAAAGTCAAAGATTTTTATGAAGTCGAATTCGCGAAATCGCGAATAATTTCAGTACTTCGCCAGAATCACAGGGTAGATAATCCAGATAAAGATGATTTTACAGTCCAAACACAAGAAGACGCGGTCGCTATGCTTTCAACAATAACAACGCTTTTAACTGTTTTTCTGACAGCTATCGCGGCGGTTTCTTTGGTCGTCGGGGGTATAGGGATTATGAATATTATGCTTGTTTCGGTTATAGAGCGTACGAGGGAAATAGGACTTAGGAAAGCTATTGGAGCAACGAGCGGAGATATTTTACAGCAGTTTCTTTGGGAAGCCATACTCCTTACTTTTGTAGGCGGGATAACAGGAATAGCTGTCGGGGCTTCTTTTGTAACTTTGTTGTATTTCGTAATTCCAATTTTTCTTCCGACGGGCTGGGTTTTTTCTCTCCCGCTTCAGGCAATTCTTCTTGCTGTCGGTGTTTCTACACTGACAGGTTTGATTTTTGGTCTTTATCCAGCGCGAAAGGCGTCACGCAAGAGCCCAATTGAAGCGTTGAGATATGAATGAAATTTTCAATGAACTAATGTCTCAATTTCCGAAAAACCCGAAGGGTAATTTAAAAATTAAAAATTTAAAATTGATTATATATGGGACACATTGAATTTATATTTTTTGTTGCGGTCGCGTGCGTGCTTATATACATTCTTTATACAATGCAAGCGACACAAGTCGTTGCGTTTCATTGAGAATTTATGGCATTACTATCGCTAGCGGAAAGAAAAAAGCACGCAAAAGTTATTATTCGCGAACTTAAGCGCCTTTTTCCGCGCGTCCGCGTTTTTTTGAATTACCGTACATCGTGGGAACTTTTAGCCGCTGTCATACTTTCCGCGCGATGCACCGATAAGAAGGTTAATGAGGTTACCACGCGTCTTTTTAAGAAGTATGGAAAGTTTAATGATTATATCCGCGCAAAGCCGCGTGAATTTGAGCGCGATATTTATGAAACCGGTTTTTACCGCGCTAAGGCAAAAAATATTTTATCCGCGGCAAAACTCATAAAAGAAAAATTTAACAGCAGAATCCCAAAGACAATTACGGAGATGCTTGAAATTCCCGGGGTTGGGAGGAAAACGGCAAATATTGTTCTTGAAAGCGCATATGGAATTGTTGTTGGTATTCCGGTTGACACGCACGTCGGACGCCTCGCGCGCGTTCTCGGGCTTTCTTCATATACTGACCCTGAAAAAATAGAGCGGGACCTTATGGAATTGATTCCCAAAAAAGAATGGCGGGGAATTTCATACCGTCTTATTGAATATGGAAGAAAGTTTTGTCCGTCTCGGCCGCATAATCATAAAGAGTGTCCGCTATCAAAAATTATATAGCGTAGGTATAATTCAGGTATGTTTGGAAATTACACAAGACGAACTCGGGGGCTTTACGACTCTTTATCAGGCGAGCCGTTTGTGATAAGCAGGTCAAAAATCGATTTATTCGCGAACTGCCAAAGGTGTTTTTATCTAGACCAACGCTTGGGAATAAAACGGCCGGATTCGTTTCCGTTTACTTTAAACAATGCCGTAGATATTCTTCTTAAAAAAGAATTTGATGTTCATAGAAGTCACAAATCCGTTCATCCTTTGCTTAAGCAATATGGCGTTGATGCTGTTCCATTTCAGCATGAGAAGCTTGAGTTGTGGCGCGACGCACTTCGCCACGGAGTGAAGTATCTTTATAAGCCGACAAATTTTTTGGTTCGCGGTGGAATTGACGATGTGTGGGTTGACAAGGATGGCAAGCTTATAATTGTTGATTACAAGGCGACGAGCAAAGATACGGAAGTTAATATTGATGCCGAGTGGCAAGACGCTTACAAACGGCAAGTTGAGGTATATCAGTGGCTCTTTAGGCAAAACGGATTCAGTGTTTCTCCGATTGCATATTTTGTATATGTGAACGCGAAACGGGACCGTGAGGCATTTGACGGGAAACTCGAGTTTGACGTCAAGTTGATTCCCTACGAAGGCGATGATAATTGGATTGAGGGGACGCTTCAGGATAT
>JBBTVZ010000010.1:0-7034 GCA_038062995.1 Patescibacteria group bacterium
TTATATTCGAGAAAAGTGGGGCTCAATTTGACCCGAAACAATATTCCGGACAAATGGGAGTCGCATTTTCTCCAAAAGATATTATTGAAGTTTCAGGCACTGTGTATCGCTTTGCGAAGGAACATGAGAAAAGGGGAATATTCAAAATCTTGGGCGGGCTGGATGTGACTGATAAGCGATTTATTGACGGAAAGGAAGTTATAGCAATAGGCAAGCTTCCATCGCGAGAGGTGCTCATCGGCCAGTTAGTCGGCATGATCGCGGTGCCTATAAAATCACTTCTCTTTATCTTGAAAGAAAAGTCAAAACAAACACAATAATTTATGAACGAAAAATTTAACGATATAATTGAAAAAATAGAAAAGCTTTCAGTTTCGGAGCTCGCGGAGCTCATAAAAGCGCTTGAGGAAAGGTTTGGTGTTTCTGCGTCTGCTATGGCAACTCCTGCTCAAGGCGGGTCCGCCTCGGGTGAAGAGGAGAAGACATCATGGAATGTTTTTCTTAAAGCGAGCGGAGACCAGAAAATCAATGTGATTAAGGCTGTCCGTGAGATAACAGGACTTGGGCTCAAGGAAGCAAAGGATATAGTTGATGCCGCGCCGAAAATGGTAAAAGAAGGGCTGAAAAAAGAAGAGGCGGAAGAACTTAAAAAGAAACTCGAGGGAGTAGGAGCTTCCGTCGAGTTACGATAGAAGGAAGCCCCGACGTAAGAAGTCGGGGTCCCGACCTTGCAGAATGCGAGCATCGGGGAAGAAACTTGAAGCTGTCGGAGCAACTGTCGAACTTCAATAAGCGATGTTCTTATGAAAAAGAGGCCGTTTGAAAACGGCTTCTTTTTCGTTTAAACTTATTTTAAATGGGTGTTTAGCTCAGCTGATTACCGCGCCCGCAACGCTTCGCACACCTGCCCGAAATACTACCGTTGCAGGCGGGCGAGCGTGCCATTCATTCACCCCGTTAGATACAATAAGGCACGGGCACATAGCTCAGTGGTAGAGCGCTTCGTTCACATCGAAGAGGTCCAAGGTCCGATCCCTTGTGTGCCCACATAAAAGTATCTAACTGGGCAGGTTACAAAGGTCGCTGGTTCTCCGCTGGTTGGCGGACAGCAACGCCCACATTTTAATCTTGAACTTTTATTTACCTTGGATTATATTAAAAATAGTTCTTAAGTATTGGATTAACATAACTCCATTATTTTTTGACAGAAAGGAGTATGAGAATGAAAGCAGAGGAGCTTAAACCAAATAGTTGGTTTAAATGGGTGGGTGATTGGAGAGTATTCCAGTGTTTACCCGGAGAGATTATTATTCTTGAAGGAAAAAGAGCTGTTCCAGTGAAACCGCTCCAGCCAACAGTAAACATTCCTGGTGGGTATATTCCGGCCGATGACGAAGTAACTTTATTTAAAGAAAGCTTTATACGATTGAATTAAAGGAGAAAGAAGCAACAGTACCGTAAAACCGCTTGAAAGTGAGCGGTTTTTAAATTTTTACAAATATTTTCTGATGTTTTCTTTGTGTTCTTCAAATGTAGGGGAGCAATATGTATTATGCGCTACGTCGTGGACATAGTAAAGGCAGTCGGTTTGTTTTGGGTAGAATGCCGCTTTAATGGCGTCTAGCCCTGGATTTGAAATTGGATGCGGGGGAAGACCGCTTACGTGGTATGTGTTATACGGCGAATCAATGTTTTTATCATCGGATTTTATTGGTGCCCACCACCCATTTTCCGTTTTTCCACGAATATACTGCACTGTTGCGTCAAGCTGAAGCCGCATATTTTTATCAAGCCGATTCCAGAGAATTCCAGCAATAAGCGGCATATCATCCGCGTTGGCAGCTTCACGCTGGATAAGTGAAGCAATTTTTAGCGCCGTATACCATTTTATATTTTTCTGCGCGGATATTTTTTGATACGGAGCGAATTTTTCATTGAAAGTATTTTTCATCCGCGTGGAAATCTGTTCCCATGTTTCATCAATAGGAAGCAGATATTTAGTCGGAAAGTACATTCCCTCACTATCCTCAAAAACTACATTGCCGTTTTCGTATAGAAATCCTTGTTTTTTGAGCAGTTCCGCAATTTCTTCTTTCCGTACTCCCTCCGGAATCGTAACCCAGCGCATATACGGTTCTCCTGAGAGAATTCGGGCGAGCATCCACGCGTTCATAGTTTTTGCGATTTTATATCCGCCGGAATCAATTCCGTAGCCCAATCCTTTCACAGTAAGCACAAAACGGAATATGAATTCGTTTCGGATGTACCCGTCTTTTTTTAGTTTTTGAACAACATCTGAAGTAGTCATATCGTCAGTTACCACCAGCCGTTCAAGTTTAACTTCCTTACCTTGTTCTCGATTCGCAGGCGCTTGAAGCTGGATAAGGAAAGCAAGAATGATAAGCAACGCGATTGATGCTATTGCTATAAAGCCCTCACTGGTAAAAGCTACTATTTTTTGCCAGTGCGGAATTCTTTTCTTCATAGGATTAAGTATACCTTATTAAATTTGTTTTTTTTGCGTTCTAGAATGTCGTTTTTGGGACTATTTGTCGCGCGCGTGATATAATGTTTATGTGAAAATAGGCTCTTTACTTAAGAAGTGTTTTATCCCGCATAAGAAGAATAATCACAAGCCTCATATATTGCGATGGGAATCTGCCGTCATAATTCTTACGACGGTTCTTGTGGTTGAAGTCTTGTTTCTAACGCAACTCATACTTATTTTTCCGGGATCCAAATTTTTTGCGTCTGTTTTGAATTCTATTATTGTTGAAAAGACTAATGAATATAGAACTGACCACCAGCTCAATTTTATGAACACGAATGCGCTGCTTACTCAAGCGGCGCAAATGAAAGCGGAGGATATGGCGCGCCGGAGTTATTTTTCACACGACAGTCCTGATGGCTTAACCCCGTGGTACTGGTTTCAAAAAGCAGGGTATGAATATTTGTATGCCGGCGAAAATCTTGCCATTGGATTTTTCGATTCAAACGACATTGTCAGCGCGTGGATGGATTCGGCATCGCATCGGGAAAATATTTTGAATGCGCGTTATACGGAATTCGGCATAGGAGTAGCGAGTGGAATTTATAAAGGAAGGGAGACTATATTTGTTGCCCAATTATTTGGTAATCCCGCGAGAAAGAATGTTGTTGTGGTTTCTAATTCTCAGAATATTCAGGAAATTAATAAAGATGTTTCCGTGGATGTTGTCGCGGGGGATATTTCAAATGTATTAGGCGCGGAAGATTCCAAAACAGAAATTATTAAGTCTGTCGTCAATGAAAAAGAAGTTGTTTCTGAGAGTCTATTTAGAGAAGCGGCAATATGGGTTATTTCCACTCCAAGGACGATGACAAATTATCTTTTCATCGTTCTTATTACGATAATAACAATAGCGCTTGTTCTTACAATCGGAATAAGGGCAAAAGTTCATTATCCCGGATTGATTGTACACGGAGTTGTGATGTTGCTTGTTATAAGTTCGGCTATTTTATTTAATCATTATCTCGCTCTTTCGCAAATGAAATTACTGTAATTTCAACTGGCATTAAAACAACTTGTTGATAACTCACGACGCGAACCGCAGAAACGTAGAAGAATAAAGGTTTTTACCCCCGCTATGGCGGGGTTGTTCTTTTGGAACGTCGAAGTGGTATACTTGTTTATACAGGTGGGGAATTGTGGATAAGTATGTGGATATAGTTCCAATCTGGGGATAACTCTGGGAGATGACTAATAACAAATAACTAATAACTAATAACCAAACATGTTGCTAGGTGAATACAAACATACAGTAGATGAAAAGGGCAGAATTGCCGTTCCTGTAAAGTTTCGTTCGAATGTGAGTTCTGGCGCAATTATTACGCGGGGATTGGACCGCTGTTTGTTTGTTTTCGGACTGAAAGAATGGGAGGTTCTCGCCCAAAAACTTGTCGCTCTTCCTTTGGCACAAGCGAACTCCCGCGCGTTTTCGCGGCTTATGCTTGCCGGCGCGACTGATGTAAAACTTGATGTTCAAGGACGGATTCTTGTTCCTGATTATTTGCGCGAGTACGCGCAGGTTAAAAAGCATGTTGTGGTAGCTGGCGTATACAGCCGTTTTGAAATTTGGGACGCGGAATTGTGGAACACTTATAAATCGCGGACGGAGTCGGCGTCCGACGAGATTGCGGAAAAGTTGGGGGAACTAGGGATCTAACTAGGCATTGGGCTTTAGGTATTAGAAAAGAGAAAGAATTATGAATCGTGAATTATGAGGTACAAACATAACTTATAATTCATGATCCGTAATTCGAATCATATGCCAGTTCTTTTACACGAAGTTATACGAGTTTTAAATCCAAAACCCGGAGAATTTTTTGTTGACGCGACGCTTGGGGGCGGCGGGCACGCTAGGGAAATTTTGAAACTGATTGGAGATAGCGGATTGTTTTTGGGTATAGATTTGGATAGGTACGCGGCTCAGAGTTTTTCAAATGAGATTTCAAATGTTAAAAATGCGCAAATTGTTTTCAGAACATACACTGATCTTATTGATATTTTGAGACGCTGGAAGCTTCCGAAAGTTGATTGTTTGTTGATAGATCTTGGTTTTTCTTCGGACCAAATTGATGTGGTTGAGCGCGGGTTCAGTTTCAGGAAGGATGGGCCGCTTGATATGCGATATGACGATACTAATGGAATGACGGCTGGCGATGCGGTAAATTCGTTGAGCGAAAAAAAACTTTCCGAAATTATTAAAACATTCGGGGAAGACAGATTTGCAGATAGAATTTCCAAGGCAATTGTTTCATATAGAAAGCAAAAGCTTGTTACAAGAACTACTCAGCTTGCGGACATTATACTTCACGCGATACCGCGGTTTTGGAAAGATTCAATTCATCCAGCTACAAGAACATTTCAAGCGCTTCGTATTTTTGTGAATCACGAGTTGGAAAATCTTGAAAAGATTTTGAGCGATATTCCAAAAATAATGAATACTGGCGGAAGGGTGTCAATAATCTCGTTCCATTCTTTAGAAGATAGAATCGTGAAAAAGGCTTTCTTAGATTTTTCAAAGGAAGGAAAGGCGAAGCTTATCATAAAAAAGCCCATAGTACCACAATTTTCAGAACAAAAGTCGAACCCACGGAGCAGGTCCGCAAAACTCCGCGGAATAAAAATGAATTAAATTTATTTATGACAATTATTCGGCCGCATAAGAATTACAGCATAAAACGTTTTTTGGCGTTCTTTTTCGCCACCGTGCTTGTTGGGGGATTGGTGTATATTTTTCAATATAATTTTTTAGTTAACACGCGCGCGGAAGTGAGGTTGCTTAAAAAGCAGATTCCAATATATCAAACGGAGGTTGCAACTCTTAAGAATGATTTATACGGGATGTTGGACCCGATGAATCTTCAAGAACTTGCGTCGCAAGAAGGTTTTGTAATTGATAAACATCCGCAATATGTCACGATAAAACAGCCGTAACCAGACCACATGCGATTTTTAATCCTCCCATTATTTTTTACAATTTTATTTTCTATTCTTTCATTCAATCTATATAGATTGCAGATTGACGAAGGTTTTTACTATTTTGGGAAGATTGAAGCGAGAAACGGCAAGCCTGAACTGCGTCGCGGACAGATTTTTTTTAAGGATACTAGGTCCGGCAGTGATATACGGGCCGCGCTAAATAGCGATTATCCTATTGTGTATGCAGTACCAAAAGAAATTAAGGATGCGAAGAAAACAGCCGGTGATATAGCTGGCATTTTAAAAATTAATGAAGCTAAACTTGCTATAATGCTCGACAACCCGTTGAGCATGTTTAGATTGCTTATTGATAGAGCTGATAAGGAGATGATAGACCAGGTGAAAAAGGCGAAGATTCAAGGGATTTATACCGGGTTCGCCCAGGACCGTTCTTATCCGCTAGAAAGTTTAGCGTCGCAGGTTTTAGGATTTGTTGGAATAAATAAAGACAGTTCGGATCCTATTGGTTTATACGGAACAGAAAAGTTTTTTGATTACAAACTTTCTTTGGGGGACGATGTTTATTTATCAATAGACCGCAATTTGCAAATTGAATCCGAGCGGGTTCTTTCCGGCCTTGTAAAGAAATTCAACGGTACCGGAGGAAGTATTGTTATTCAAGAACCAAAAACGGGGAAAATTCTTACCATTGCGGGCAAGCCGGATTTTAATCCGAATTCATATTCATCGTCTCCGATTAAGAATTTTTTAAACCCGGCTGTCCAATACGTATACGAACCGGGTTCAGTTTTTAAGCCGCTTACAATGGCTGCGGGAATTGATAGCGGAGCGTTTACGCCAGACACTACATTTGTGGATAAGGGAAGCGTTACTTTAAATGGGAAAACGATTTTAAATTGGGATAAGAAAGCGAATGGGAAAATTACCATGACAGAAGTTATAGAGGGTTCTGTAAACACTGGCGCGGTTTTTGCCGAACAGAAGATTGGACATAAAACATTCACTGCTTATGTGAAGAAGTTTGGTTTGGGGGAAAATACCGGAATTGACCTTCCTGATGAAGTGAGTGGAAGCATTAATAATTTAGGGCGCAAAGAGGCGCGCGACATTGATTTTGCCACCGCTTCGTTTGGACAGGGCGTTTCTGTGACGCCAATTCAAATGATTTCCGCGTTTTCCGCGCTTGCAAACGGCGGAGTGCTTATGAGACCGTTTGTTACCGAAGGAACAAACCCGACAATCGTGCGTAGAGTTGTTTCCAAGGAAACGGCAACAAAAGTAACAGGAATGATGGAATCTGCCGTAGAAAAGGCGAAAATAGCGGCTATTCAGCATTTTCGAATAGCGGGAAAAACAGGCACTGCTTTCATTCCGAAAGGCGGAAAATATTCAGAAGAGCTGATTCAAACATTTGTCGGTTTTTTTCCGGCTAGCGATCCTAAAGTAACAATCCTTATAAAACTTGATAAGCCGAACGCCCCGCTTGCCGGAATTACGGTTGTGCCGGCATTCCATGAGCTGGCGGCTTTCGTAATAAATTATTACAATG
>JBBTVZ010000011.1:0-9463 GCA_038062995.1 Patescibacteria group bacterium
CTCATCTTATTCAGGCCACCGGAAATGCCATAGATAAAAAATATAATAAGAAAGTAAATGTTCTTTATGTAACATCCGAAAAGTTCATTAATGATGTTGTTTGGGCTCTTCGAAATAAAAGAACTGACGATATGAAGAAAAAATACAGAGATATTGATGTTCTCATTATAGATGATATCCAATTTATTGGAGGGAAACCGGCCACGGAGCTCGAGTTTTTCTATACATTTAATTCTCTCTATGAGAATAGCAAACAGATAATAATATCATCAGATAGGCCGCCAGCGGCGATTCCAACACTTGAGGAACGGCTTAGGTCGCGTTTTGAGGGCGGAATGATAGTTGATATCGCTTATCCTGATTATGAAATGAGATTGGCTATATTAAAGACTAAGATACAAAATCAGGACCTTATTATTGATGATAAAATAATTGAGCATGTAGCATCAAAAGTTCAGAAAAATATAAGGGAATTAGACGGCGTTCTTAATAAAATAGCTTTTTATCAACAATGTAAAAATCTTAAAATAGACATTAAAAAAGTTGATGATATAATCCAAGAAACAAGCTCCGTATCAATTAAAAATATAACACCGAATGATGTTTTAAAAGTTGTTTCTGACTTTTATGAAATATCACTTGATGATTTGATAAATAAGGGTAGGAAACAGGAGGTTGTTGAACCTAGGCAGATTGTAATGTATATTATGCGAGATATTCTTAAGATGTCATATCCACATATAGGAGAGAAGCTAGGGAAAAGAGACCATACAACAGTGATACACGCATATGAAAAAATCTCAAAAGAGCTGACACAAAATCCAAACCTAAACCAAAAAATATTACTTATTAAGGAAAATCTTAATAAGATGTAGATATATTGTTATTATATATGTATAAATAAACCAAATTAAATTCTATTCTGAATAAATTTTAAATAAAATTAGAAATATTTCCACAACTACATATATAATAAAAACTAATAAATTACATGAATTTTTATAATTATTCACTAATCCACACCCTTTCTACTACTTCTTATTCTCTATATATATGAAATTAGTAATATTAAAAACAAATTTACTTGAGGGATTATTTTCAGTTGAGAGGTCAATTGGTGTTAATACAAATCTTCCAATACTTAAAAATGTTTTATTAACTGCGGATAATAATAAGATTTCAATCATAACAACAAATCTAGAACTCGCTGTAATGCATATAATACAGGGGAAAATAATAGAAAACGGCAAATCTACAATTCCATTATCATTATTTAATTCAGTTATTAAAAACTTAAATTCCGAGCGCGTAACACTAGAAACTAAGGATAATAATTTAATAATTATTACCGATAATTATGAAGCCGTAATTCAAGGTGGAAATGAAAAGGATTTTCCAATAATCCCGAGTATTAGTAGTAATAAAAACTCATTAAAGATATCATCTGAAAATTTTATAGATTCTATTCAGAGTGTTATAATAGCAACTCAATATTCGGATATTCGGCCTGAAATAAGCGGCGTTTTTGTTTCTTATAATAATGATAAATTAGTCTTTGTTGGAACTGATAGTTTCCGATTATCAGAAAAGACTCTCGCGCCATCTCTTGTAAATTCGGATTTTGACGAAATTTCTTTTATTATCCCCCTTAAAACAGCCGATGAATTATTGAGGGTTTTTAATAAATCCGACGGCGAAATAACAATACTTATTGACCAAAATCAGGTGCTTTTTTCAACTAATGTAAAAAGTATAACATCCAGGGTTGTTGATGGTAGATTTCCCGAATATCAGCCAATTATTCCAAAATCAGTCGAAAATGAAATAAATATAAACAGACAGGAGTTATTAAACGCAATAAAATTAACCAGTTCTTTTTCTGGAAGGACTAATGATGTAACTATTACTATAGGTGATAATAAAAAATTTTTAGAAGTTTCATCGCGCGAGGGCTCGCTTGGTTCGGGACTTTACAAAGTTCCTTGTAAGGTAAAAGGGGATGCGCTATCTATAGTTTTTAACTGGAAATATATTTACGACGGCCTAAAGATTTATAACAGCGATGATGTTGTAATAGGTATTAATACTCCAGATAGGCCAGTTTTGATTAAGAGCACTACGGAAAACAATATTTTGTATGTTGTTATGCCTATTAGAAAGTAGTATTCGGAATTGAGACATTATACTCAAAAAAGTTTACTACATTTTCTTTTGCCCATAATAATACTCCCGATTCCCAATTAAAGAATTGCGGATCTTGAGCTGGATCGCTGGGAATAGGACCTAATGGATTTGTTTTATCTATGTAATAGAGGATTGAATGCAGTTGTGGAAATTTCTTTCCATTCATTGTAATTATATTTTCATATTCTCCGTTTAGCATCGGCTTATTCGGCAGTGTATATGGCTCCGGTTCATTAAACGACTCATTTGTAGTTTTTAATAAGGCGTCTTTAAGGAATGAATTCCATATTGGAACTGCCGCCAAGATGCTCGAGCCCCGTTGTTTCATAGGTTCATTATTATTATTTCCAGCCCACACGCCAACAGCAAGCGATGGCGTGTATCCAAATGCCCATGCGTCCCTATAATCCTGCGACGTTCCTGTTTTAAGGGCTACATGGTATCCGGGGAATGTTGTCAGGTATAGGCTCGCTGAAAATACCGGCGAACGCAATTCAGAAGACGATAAAATTTGGTTTATCATCTTGATGTACTGCGGTTCCATAACCCTTTTACTATTGTCCGTATATTCCTCAAGTATATTTCCATTACTATCTTCTATTTTCATTATTATTTTCTGTTCGTGTTTTATTCCCTCTTGAGAAAGAATCGCATATGCGTTCAGAAGGTCTATTAATTTAACCTCTCCGCCTCCAAGCGTTAGTGATAATCCATATCTGTTAGGTTCTTTTAATGTTGTTATCCCAAAATTTTTCAAATTTTGTATTACGTTATTTATTCCATCCAAGTAAAGCATTTTTACAGCCGGCACATTTCTTGACTCTGCGAGCGCCGATTCAAGGGAAATCGGCCCAACAAATTTTTCATCAAAGTTTTCCGGCTTATAACTTGTTTCTTCGTTTCCTCTCGTATCAAATTCTGTCGGAACATCAAATATCACTGATTTCGGCGTGAACCCCTTTTCAAATGCGGTCAGATACACAAAGGGTTTAAGCGCTGATCCCGGCTGTCTTAGCCCCTGCACGGGAAGATTAAATTGCCCCTCGATTTTATCATTGAAGTAGTCCCTTGACCCTACGTAGGTCAAAATTTGGCCTGTTTTCGGGTCTTGAGCGACAAGAGAGGCGTTTGTACCTCCATAGAGTTCCTCATTCCTTTCTGCGCCATCCTTAACCGCTTTTTCGGCTATTTCCTGTAGGTCTGTATCAAGTGTTGTTATTACTTTTAAACCTCCCTCTAGGGCCGTGTACTCGCCATAGTTGTTTATTAAGTAATCCTTCACAAGAAGAGAGAAATGCGGCGCTTGTATCGAGCCTATTGATTGCGTCGCAAAAGATACTTTTTCTTTTATAGCCTTTTTATAGTCCTTCTCTGAAATCATTTGCCTGTCTTTTAGCCTATTTAAAACGTACAATTGCCTTTCAAAAAGTTCTTTTTTGTGGTCTCCCCATGGGGAATAATAACTTGGCGCTTTTATAAGCGATGCCATTATTGCCGATTCGGCTATTGTTATATCTTGAACGTGCTTATTGAAATAAATCTGGCTTGCCGCCTCGACTCCGTAAGCGTTTGACCCGTATGGGATTTGGTTTAGATAATGCGAAAGAATTTCATCCTTGCTGTATTTCGATTCAAGTTCTATAGCGAGAGCGATTTCTTTTATTTTTCTGGTTATGGTTCTTTCTGGTGAAAGCAGTACGCTTTTAACGAGTTGTTGCGTGATAGTCGACCCGCCCTGCGTTATCTTGCCTTCGCGGAGGTTTATCCATAATGCTCTCAACATGCTGCGCCAATTAATTGCCGGTTGATTGTAGAAATCGATATCCTCGGCAGCAAGCGTCGAAAGCTTTACAGTTTCCGGTATTTCATTAAACGGCACTATAGTTCTCTTCTCGTCGCTATAAATTTCATACAGCATTGTTTTTCCCGTCCTATCGTAGAGCTTTGTCGACTGGCTGACGCTTCTTGTTGAGAACTGCGCAGGCGAGGGGAGATTTTGAATTATTATAAGCAGGTACACTGCGGAAACCGCGCATAAAGATAAAAATATAACTGTTCCATAAACAAAAAATCTCAACCAACCGCGGCTTTTTTTCTTTTTTAACCTTATCTTTCCTTTTTCTAGCATCTTATTAATTATATCCTAATGTTTCTTTTATAAATACATACCCCGCGGAAGCGGGGTATGTATTTTCGAAAGGCTAAGACTTGACCCTATTCCTCATCGTCACCCTCGGGCTTAAAAGGAGGCTCTTCTTCAATTTTTTCCAACAACTCTTCTTTTTCTTCTTCCGCGTCCTCCTCGTCTCCGTACAGTATTCCTAAGTCGTCGTCATTGGAGTGTTTTTTCTTTATCTCCAATTCTACATCGTACGCCATTATAGTGGTTGTCTTTTTGCGACCTTTCTTGTCCTTCGCGGACTTTGAAGGATAGTATACTTAAGAGTTTTTTTATGTCAATTCCCAAAAGGTGCGTAAGTCTATTCCACTTGTTTTGTGTAGGCCGTTGTTATTGCTATGGCAAGCGCGTCTGTCGCGTCGTCTATTATATTATCGGTTGATACTCCTAATATTTTTGAAACCATTCCCGAAACGGCTTTTTTTGAGGCGTTTCCATATCCGGTTACGCCAAGCTTTACTTCGAGAGGAGATAATTCAATTATCTCCACTCCGCTTTTTTCAAGAGTGTTTATGATTATGCCTCTCGCGTGCGCGACATCCATCGCGGTTTTTTTATTTTTTGAAAAGAAAAGATTTTCAACCCCGGCCTTATTCGGTTTCGTTTTTTTAATCAACGAATCAAGCTTAATTTCGAGGCTTCTTAGCCGTTTTCTTAGATTGTCGCCGCTCGGCATTATAAGCCCGCAGTCGCTATAAGAAAGTTTCCCGCCGGTTTTTTCAATTATGCCGTAGCCGATTCTTGCCGTGCCCGGGTCGATTCCCATTATTATCATAGCGCTATGCGGAGGAACTTACCGGAAGCATGAACCAAAAAGTGCTGCCCCTGTTTAATACCGATTCCACTCCGATTTTACCGCCATTCCGTTCAATAATGTTTTTCGCGATGTATAGGCCTAAGCCGCTTCCGTTCGGCTCCATTTGAACCGCGTTAGAACCCCTATGCAGTTTTTCAAAAAGTTTTTCTTTATCTTCGTCGGGTATTCCAACGCCGGTATCGGAAACTGAAATTCTCGCAAATTTTCCATCCGCTGTCTTTTCCGCTAATATCGTAACCTTGCCGTTTTTAATGTTGTATTTTATCGCGTTATCAACAAGATTCATAAGGACCATTCCCATGCTGTTTCCGTCCGCGTAAACCCCGATATTGTTTTCTTTTGTCGCATTTATCAGCTCAATAGAATATTGTTTTGCGGCCGGCCCCATCTCTTTCGTGATAGTACTCATCAAGTCGAATACATTTATATTCTGGGGAGCGTATCCAAAACGCCCATCCTCGATTTTTGAAACATCAAGAAGGTCGTTTGTTATTTTTAACGCCCGCTCAGCGACTTGAAGCCCTTCCTGCGCTATCTGGCGCAGTTCCGGGCTTGAACTTTCAGTTGTTTTCACGATGCTTTCCATCGTCCAATGCAACGCCGTGAGCGGAGTGCGAAGCTGATGCGCGGCAACATCAATAAATTCGTTTTTCGTCCGCAAAATGGAGGCCTCATGCGTCTGATCTTTTACCAATTTAACAAATCCTATTGTTTCGCCGTTTTCGTCGAGAATTTTATTTGTCGTTACTAAAAGTTCGAGTTGCGGTTCGTCGGTGGAAATTTTAACAATCTGCGGCCATGTGTTTGTTTCAGAAATCTGCGTTACTCCCGGCGCAAGAGACGGGAAAAGTATCTGTGTGAACATTTTCATTCCGCGATTTTTAACCATACCCGGATTTGCCTGCGTATTTACCACCATTTCCTTTGAAATCTTAAACATCTCTTCGGTTGCCGGGTTGATTGTTATAATTTTAAAATTTGTGTCGTAAATTATCACGGCATCCTCGAGATGCTCTGTGAGCGCGACAGTCATTTGTTCACTGAACCCGGTTTCTGCGTTCGCAGAGGCGATTTTATAATACGTTTTTGCTATCACCGCGTTTATTCCGATGAACACAATAATGGTAAGTACTAAGAGAGGGATCGGAATCTGCAATACTATGGCATAAATCGCAAAGAGTATTATTTGAATTATAATAACCGCCCACAGCGAATAAAACGCGGGGCTTTTCACATTACTTATCAGTGTTTTTAAAAATAAAATATAGTCCATTGTTTGTTTATTATTTTAATGCTTCCATCTCTCCCCAGTTTTTCCCATTACTAATGTCAACTTTAAGCGGAACATTTAGTTTTACAACTGATTCCATAACTTCCAAGATGTCAGAGGCTATGCTTTTTAAGATATCATCGTCGACTTCAAAGAGCAATTCGTCGTGGATTGAAAGCAGAAGCCTTATTTTATATCCAAGCAGGTTCTTATTTTCAAGTATTTTAACCGTATTAATCATAGCAATCTTAATGATGTCCGCCTCGAAGCTTTGTATCGGCATGTTTACTGCAGCTCGTTCATACTCTCCGCGTCCGGAGTGTTCCAAGTCAAACCATCGTTTTCTCCCATTTATATTTTCAGCATATCCCGTTTCTTTTACGCGTTTTAACGTTTTTTCCTGCCACGTTTTTACATCAGGGAAATCGCTATAATATTCCTTGATAGCGTTTTTCGCCTCCTCAAGGGGGATTCCGCTTGTTTTTGCGAATGATCGCGGACCCATTCCATAGATGACTCCGAAATTAAGCGTTTTAGCGGTGCGTCTCATTGCTTTGGTAACTTTTTCTATCGGAACATTAAAAACATTTGACGCTGTTACCGTGTGTATATCGCGTCCCTCCTTAAACGCTTTCATGAGTTCCTTATCTTCGCTTAAGTGCGCCAGTATGCGAAGTTCAATCTGTGAATAGTCGAACGAAAGCAGGCTCCATCCGCGCCTCGCTTCAAACGCGGACCTTAACTGCCTTGACCATTTTGATTCCTGCGGGATATTTTGTATATTCGGTTTTTCCGAGGAAAGCCTTCCCGTCGCGGTTCCTGTTTGGAGAAATGTGGTGTGAATACGCCCGTCTTTTTCAATCAAATTTTCGAGCGGCTCAATAAAGCTTGATAATATTTTGAAATTTTCCCGGTATTCTAAAATCAGCAAGATAATCGGATGCACGCCAATAAGTTCTTCAAGAATTCCCTTGCCGGTTTTTAACTGCCCGCCGGAAGTTTTTCTTTTTTTGAGTTCTTTAATATCAAGATTTTGAGACAGGATATTGGCTACTTGTTGAGGGGAGTTTATATTGAAATGCGTCTTTGCTTGCGCGTAAATTTTTTTCGCAAGTTCCCCTGTTTCTTCCGCGACTTTTTTCTTAAGTTCCTGAAGCTTCTTTTTATTAACGGCGATTCCGGCGAGTTCCATTTTTTCAAGAACTTGCACAAGCGGCATTTCCACGTTTTCAAAAATATTTTCCAGACCGCACTCTTTCAATTTATGTTTTAACACTGAGTACAGCTCAAAATTTTTTTCTTCTTCGCTTTCATTGTGCGTTTTAATAAATATGGAGATTTCTTCCTGTGTGAGCATCTTGCGCTCCGGGTTTATGAGCCATGCCGCGATATGGATGTCGAATAGGGGATTTTTTACGGTTACATTATTTTTCTCGAATGTTTTTAAGAGTTCTTTCCAATCGAAGGCGATTTTAACCTTATCTGATTGCAGAAGCTTTTTATCCGAAGATTCGCGCGCGACAAATACGTTTCCATAGTTTACTTTTGACGAATTACTCGCTAATTCCTTTTGCGTGGATTGAATCAATGATTCCTGGCTCAATGCGCTTTTAGGGAATCCGAGCCGAGAGAGAAGACTTTCAAAACCTAGTTCGGAAAAATGCCTCGCGAGAGCTTCCGGCGACGGTTTTTGGAAAACGAGTTCTTCGAGTTTTGCGTCAATCGGGACTTCTTTGTCTATTATTGAAAGTTCTTTTGAAAGCATTGCCTGCTTTTCGTACGGAAGGAATTTTTTTGAAAGCGGGTCGTCCGCAGTCATTTTTTTAAATATATTTTCAATTGTTCCATATTGCTCAATTGCTTTTACTGCTGTTTTTGGGCCCACGCCGGGGATTCCGGGAATATTATCGGATGGGTCTCCGATAAGGCCCTTGTAATCCGTCATTTGTTCAGGACCGACGCCAAAACGCCCGTGAACCGCGCTCTCGTCATATACTACAGTTTCTCCGACTCCCTTTTTAGGTATTTCGACTTTAATCCATGGGTCGCGAACAAGTTGCATGGTATCAAGGTCGCCCGTGAGTATGACAACCGAAATATTATTTCCCGCAAAACGCTTTGCCAGCGTTCCAATCACATCATCGGCTTCAAAGCCCGCTTTATCAAGAATTGGAATATTGAATATACCAAAAAGATCTCTGGATTTTACAAATTGGCTTATGAGTTCTTCTGGGGTAGGCGGGCGGTGGGCCTTATACTCGGCGAATTTCTTTTTCCTGTGCGTTGTTTCCGGCCTATCGAACGCCGCCGCGATATAGTCGGGATTATGCTCCTTTATGATTTTTAGAAGCATTGTCGCGAGCCCGTACACGGCGCCTATTGGTTCTCCTTTCGGCGTTGTAAGCGGCGGGAGCGCGTGAAATGCCCTGTGTATTAATCCGTGAGCGTCAATGAGAACCAATTTTTTCATGTTTTCATGATTATACTCCGTTCATGCTCGCTTGTTCCGTGCTTTATTGTTATTTCAATTGTTCGTTTGCGCATAAGATGTGGAATGCGTTCAGGCCATTCAACGGCAACTATATGCGCGGGATTATTAAAAAAATCTTTATTTTCTAAAATCGCGGCGTCTTTTTTTGTCGCGATGCGGTACGCGTCGATATGCAGAAGTTTTCTTTTCTGCTTTTTCGCAATCGCATATACGCGCATTAAAAGAAATGTCGGGCTCACAATATGGCGTTTAAGCCCAAGTCCGCGCGCGATTCCCTGGATGAGGGTTGTTTTTCCGGAGCCGAGCTCTCCTCTTAGTGAAATTACGAGAGCCCCATTTACTTTGGGAATTTTTTTTCTTAATTCTAAACCCAGCGTTTCGCCGAATTTTTTCGTTACTTTCGCTGAAGGGCTTTTTATGCGGATGTTAAACAAGCGATGCCTTTTTGGGGATT
Organism: Patescibacteria group bacterium; assembly: GCA_038062995.1. GTDB lineage: Bacteria > Patescibacteriota > Minisyncoccia > UBA6257 > GWB1-50-10 > JAUSHK01. The sequence goes on from JBBTVZ010000011.1 coordinate 9,396, forward strand.
TTGAGGTGTTCATATGCCGCTTGTGTAACTACGCGGCCGCTTTGGCTGCGATGCAAAAGGCCGAGTTT
>JBBTVZ010000012.1:0-9293 GCA_038062995.1 Patescibacteria group bacterium
TCCACATTTTTTCATAAGGCAAATTGGCGCACATGTATAGCTGCGGATAAGCCATTTCCTCGGACTCCTTGAGTTCGCCCTCCCACTTGGACACAAAAAACACGTGGCATTCAAAAATATGCTCGTCCCCGTCAAAGAAATCAATAACGGCAACTTTTTGAAGATTTTCGGAGCTTGCGATTAAGCCGGCTTCCTCGCGCAACTCCCGAATCGCGGCGCCATCCACGCTTTCTCCTTCCATCATTTTTCCGCCGTATCCATTGAGATATCCGGTACCGAATCCCCTTTTCTTATCTGATAGATAAACGCTGTCGCCGCTTTTAAGAAATGAGATAGTAGTGATTTTCATACATGTTTTATTGCAAACGACGCCACTTCTAATTTAATCCTATCAGGGTCTTCAAAGAACACCGCGTAGTAGTCGGGGGCGTATTCCGGAAAAGACTTGGGACTTTCATATAAGGTTTTTGTGCCTCTTGGCTTCAAGAACTCTTTATAGAAACGATCAACTTCTCCTTTAGAAGATGCGTGGAATGCGAAATGATTAATGCCTGTGTTTTTCCTATGAAACCCGTTTGAAATATATTTAGAATCAGTTGCTACAATCCAAAAATCAGCGGTTCCTTTCTTTCTAAACGCAACATGATTACTCTTCTCGGCAAAAAGATTGTATTCAAAGTAACCAAATAAATCTTTATAGAAAGGAAAGGAAACCTTAGGATTAGAAACATTAAGAATGATGTGTTCTAAGAATGCGTTCATAGAAATTGAGTGATTTTCATAGTGGCTGGGAGGCTAGGAATCGGACCTAGATTCACGGCTTCAAAGGCCGCTGTCCTACCGTTAGACGACCTCCCAATAATTTATTTTTACCACGAAATTTTGCCTTTGACTATCTGTAGTGAGCCTGCCTGCCGGCAGGCAGGCCTGCCAAACTACTCGTAGTGAACTCACAAAATAAAAAACCACCTGCCGGACCGTCCGCATAATGTATGCGTCCTACCGCCGGATTCCCAGGTGGCTTTAATGCTTTCCTTCCCAATGAATAAAAGTGTGCTCTTATACGCCGAGCAAGGCGATAATCTAACTCACATATGAAACCTCCAATTAGTTTCACTTCAGTTAATTACCCTGCTGTAAAATCTAATGTTCTGACCGTAATAGTAGCACACCGTATAAGCGCCATCAAATACTGTTTTTGTTGTGAAAAAGTCGAAAGGAAAATCTTGTCTAATTAGTAACGGATGCCCTTCTTTTTTAGATAGACAAACATAAGTCCGAGAACCGTCACAGCCATAACGAGAAGGCTTCCATATAAAAAGCGGTCTAGCACATACGAAAGCGTCTTAGCATAAAAGAAATATCTGATTGACACCTTGAGGCCATGAATGAAAATACTATACAAGACCCCTATAAAGAAAACATTAGCATAGCCGAAATTCATTTTGCTTAGCTTATAAACCGACGCTCCCACCATCAGCTCCCATATAATCTGACTCACCCTTAACTGCCACGAGTCGCCTTCTAGTGTTACTCCAACCAGATATTGCCAAAAAACAACCGCCACGGCAACTAAAACAAAATACCAGATGGGTTTTAAATACTCCCCTAAAGTTTTACCAAAGATTTTGATTTTAAATATCACTAAAGAAAGAAGGCTTATAACTATGGCCAAAAAAATAACAACAAACGCCAAGTCATTACGCACATCCCAGGCAGGATTTTGCGGTAGAATATTCAGCCCGCTGCTTCCCTGCTGGTAAACCCCTCCCTGCATGAACGGCCTGTCTAAAAGTCCCTGGCCCTGCTTTGGACATTCAATTTTCTGTCCCCCCACATAACAGCCGTCTTTGTGTATTTCAATTGTTCCCGAATAATAAGCGGTTTGTTTCATTATTTTCTGCATTCATATTTATTATAAACAAATTAAAACATTTCGCAAAAGAAACTTGATCGATGGCATACTTTCTCCTGCGCCACAACTACCAAATTACAGAGGGAACTGATCTCTATGGCCTCGTGTCAGGCAATGATTTAGTCTACAAAAAAGCTTACATCCTTATTTCTTGACTAAACCAAAATTCTGTTCTAGATTTTCGGTAGTAAAACATTAACAAATTAAAAAGGAGGAGTGTCATGATTATCACTATCTGTAGTTCGATTAAATTCTTTGACCGAATACTTAGGATTAAAGACAAACTGGAAGAACTCGGGCACGTTGTCCTTATGCCGGTAAAAGTTGAGGGCGTTGATTACTTGTCCAAGGACGGCACAAGCAGGGTTGAAGCGAAAAAGAGGTTTGGTTTTATCTCAAAACACATGGAAAAAATCGAACAATCCGATGCTATTTTGGTTGCGAATTTCACAAAAGACGGCATTGAAAACTACATTGGTGCAAATACCTTTATGGAAATGGGCTTCGCGCATTACCGAGGGAAAATCATTTTTCTCCTTAATCCTATCTCTGACCAAAAATATATTATAGACGAGGTGCTTACCATGGAGCCGATTGTCCTAGATAGAAATCTCTATCGGATCCCCAAGGCAAAAAATACAAGCATCTGCGACCATACAAGCGTCGGCATACTTGTATGGAAAGAGGGCGAATTGCTTCTCATCGAACGCATGAGGAAACCGATTGGTTTTGCTCCTCCAGCTGGGCATGTTGACAGCAATCCTTCTTTTGAGGAAGCGGCCCACAGCGAATTATGGGAAGAAGTGGAACTTATCGCTACAGGATTGCGTTTCCTCGCCGAAGGAAGAAAAGAAAACCCATGCAGGAGATGGGACGGGACATGGCACTACTGGAAAATCTACGAGGCAATGGTGGAAAACTATAATGTAAAAGCAAGCCCGGACGAAACGAAGCAATATATGTGGTGCTCAAAAGACAAGCTTAAAGAACTGGCACAGCGCACCGAGGAGTATCTCGCCAAGAAAATCACGGATAATGAGTGGCAATCAAAACCTGGTCTCGAACCAGTTTGGAAGGAATGGCTCACGGAAATAGGAATCTTATAATTTCTAACTCCAAAAACAAATAAGCCGTGTTCAATTTGACATGAACACGGCTTTTTATATCCGCCAGACTACTCAAGCAATCTTCTCGTCTTTGATTTTGTTCAAAATCTTCCGCACTTCTTTCACGCTCTCCGATTCTAGGATTGAAACGGGCAAAATCTTCAGTTTCTTCTTTTCAAACTCTTTCATTTTTTTCTTAAGCTCTTCTTTTGAAACCTCGTCGCTCTTGCTAAGAAATATGTATTCCTGTTTTTCTAAAAGTTTTTTGTTGTACTCGCCTATCTCTTTTCGAACCACGTTATAATCCTCAAGCGGACATTCGGAACTTGCGGAAACAAAATGAAACAAAATCCGCGTTCGTTCAACATGGCGCAAAAATTTCACGCCAAGCCCCTTTCCGCGAGAAGCGCCTTCAATAAGCCCGGGAATGTCGGCAAGAATAAGCTCGTAATAAACGCCGAGATTCGGCTCAAGCGTGGTAAAAGGATAATTCGCCACCTTGCTATTTGCGTTAGTAAGCTCGTTCAAAAGCGTGGACTTCCCGATATTCGGCAAACCGATAAATCCGACATCCGCGATAAGTTTAAGCTCAAGCCTGATTTCAAAACTTTCTCCGTCCGTTCCTTTTTCAAACTGCTTTGGCGTCGTATTTCTTGATGAGCGAAAATGAAAGTTTCCCCTGCCTCCTTTTCCGCATTTCGCGACAAGCAAACGCTCGCCTATTTTCACTATCTCCTTATCTTCTCCATTAGTAAGATTGTGAACCACGGTACCGACAGGCACTCTGACAATCAGATCTTTTCCGCGAGCGCCGTCTTTAAATTGCCCTCTGCCGTCGCGCCCGTTTTCCGCCTCAATTTTCTTTTTGAATTTGAATTGCCCAAGCGCGCTTAAATCCGACACGCCCTCAATATATACGCTCCCGCCGTCTCCCCCGGACGCGCCCGTAGGCCCCAAGCTCATCAGGTTTTTATTAAAAGCGACGGCTCCGTTTCCGCCGTCTCCCCCCAAAACACGAATTGTTACATCGTCTACTATCATATTTCTGTCTTTCTATGCTACCACAGATGCTCTAAAAACAAGCATCAATAGTCAACTTTCCATTAAATTAAAAAACCACCTACCCATACAGGTTTCAAGGCGGTCTTTATATGCTTTCCCCATTTTGCTTTCGGGGGCATGGGTGCCCTCATTGCCAACGCAAGTTAGGACATTATTGGACTATTGCTCCTCTTTTAAGTTTAGAATTTACCGAATTTGTTTAGACGGCCGCATCATTTAGCGGACCTTCATTGGAATAGCGATAAAAAACACCGCTGGTGATGATGATGGGTCATCGTTATTTCTGAAATTAATCTTTACAATTCTTACAGTATCGCCGGAATCAACACTAACTTGTATGTTGCCGAGGACAAATGCAGAGAATTTAGCCCCATCACTTCTGCGTTTTACTTCAATTCTCCTTTCACTAATCCCAGGAGCATATTCCAATTGAAAAAAGGCAGTGAAAACTTCCTCTGGCTCAAAGTCCGACTGTACGGGTGGATCAAGTAATTTCATAGAATAAGCTTTGTCCGGCAATTGACCCCTATCAAGTAGCCAAAATGCTACAAAAGCCGCAGAAATGAAAAGGATTAAAAAAATTGCAAGGAACTTTAAAAAACCCTTATCCATATTTTTCTCCTTCCTTTTACGTGGTTATATTAGAAAATAAATTAACTAGTGCAAGTATAGCACAATAAGTATAAACCTGTCAATAGCTTAAAATACAACTCTAAATGTATATAAAATCACCTATTCCCTTCCGCACAAATCGGAAATTTCACGAAAAATCTCTGAAATACGCGCGCTTGCAATACCAAGTTTCTGTAAAATATCTTTTCGTTTTGGAATTTCATTGCAAAGCACTAATCCTTCCTCAAGTAATCGCTGTTTCTGCAACTCGGTAAGCGTTGTCAGCATCGTAAGCGGATGAAGGCCGGATTGTTCTATTAAATTTTGCAAACTTCTATTCGCGGGATAATTCCATCCGATTGCTTTAAGTCCCGCGCAGGAAGCATAGCGAATAGCGCTTGAAGTCAGTTTTGTGTTTGTAATAAGCCATGCCTCGTGAAATTTCTGAACATAGTTCGGCTCAATAGCGTGTTTCTTCTCAATGTCCTCAAACCGCGCCTGAATATAAAGCGCGACTTTCACGTCTGTTATTATCCCCTGCTGGTTATGAAATTTGCATTCAACCATAATGCGCCTGTCACCCTTGCTCGCGACAACATCAACCTCATGCTCAACGCACGCGCCCTGTACTATCTGCCCGACTTGGACTGTAAAACCCTCCGCCTCAAGAATTTTTCCAACAAGCCGTTCAAATGGGTGTCCAGTCGGCCCAAGTCCCATAATCGCCTTTTTAAGCGAATACCTGTTTGCTATGTGACGCTCAAATTTTCGCAAAAGCGAGAATGCTTTGCGGTAAATCTCCGAAACATACGTTCCATTTTTTATTCCATGCTCAATTTTTAGCGCGATCTGTTCCGCGACATCAGGCGATACCCCCGACCGATTCAATGAATTTAAAAGTTTCTCGCGCGAGAACAGTTCCCGCTCTCCGGACGCCTTAATGACTAAAATTCCTTTTTGAGCTTCTTGTATTGCCATAATGCGTATATAAAAAGTATCACACAAAATATGAAAAAACAAAAATAGTGAAGCTCCATTGGCTTACACCCGCGGCATCTTCAGATGCCGCACTGGAAGCGCGGAGCGAAACCCATCCGAAGCATACCCTCCTTCGCTCCTTCGGAGCTATGGAAGGGTACCCTCTCCGCATTCATCAACGGGCTTATGCCCATGGATTTCTGCGGAGGAGGGTAAAAAGTGTTATAATGGCTGGTGGAAAAGGCCACTAGCCAAAGCAGGAATAACGTATTACACTGACAATAATATGAAAAAAGCAATTATAGTCCTCATAATACTTCTTATAGCGTCATTCCTGATAGTTACGGTCGCAGCGCGATTTTCAACTAAAAATGCGGAACAGCTAATTGACCAAGCAACAGCGGATAAAACAGAACTGATAACAGAAACAAGCGTTAATGGCCAATTTTCTATCAAACTAAAATCAAACCCGTCCACCGGATTCTCATGGGGCGCGTCATATGACACCGATTTCATAGAACTCGTAAATTCAACGTTCATTCCTCCTCAAGATTCCGCGCTTGTCGGAACTGACGGAGAAGAAGTTTTTACTTTTAAAGCCGCGAAAGCCGGCGAAACAAAAATAGAGTTTATATATTCCCGTAAATGGGAAAGCGTACAGCCCGCCGAAAAGAAAACTTATACGATAAAAATAGCGGAAGCTCCTGTAACGGAAGTTAAATAACACAACTTATTTTAAAATAAAAGCAGGAATCATAGACTCCTGCTTTTTATATTTTCTCCTAGAAGAACTTTTTTAATGTGTAACAACCCATTTCAATGCTCTACGAAATTTCTCATAGTAGAGCGCGAAAAGAAAAAGAGAAACTATGATTGGAGTTAGTTGAGACCTCGGAGTTACGTACACCATCACGGCTTTTGAGCAAAACAATGGGAGAACGGTGGTGTTTATTATAGCAACCACTGTATTCCACACAGCTGTAAATAAAAAGAAACCTTTCATTACTAACCTCCTCCTAATGATTTTTGGATTTTATACTATACTAATTCATTATCTACTTTTTCTTTTCGTTGACGCCTCCGTTCCTCTTTTACTTCACGCGCCATTTTGTCCCGCTCTGCCGGACTTTTTTCCGTACATTTATCACACATCGTATCTGTGATGCCTTCCTTTGTTCCTGACTCACCCTGATACTCACCACACCACGAACATACTCTTTTCATATCACGCCTCGTTTTTAAATTTTAAATAAAACTCAATGCAGTTTTAACTAATAAAAGTATATCATACAAAAATACCCTTGTCAACCCCGTTAGAAATAGCCCGCCCATAGGCCCTTTGGGCGCGTCTCGCCCCGTTAGAGGTGATAATGATAAATCACAAAGAACATTGTCATTGCAAACAAAAACCTCTAACGGGGCAAGCGCGGGCGTGATTTCTAACGGGGTCAATACAAGGGACGTACAAAAACCTACAATAATTCTACGTCTTCAGATACCGCCGGATTGCGATTGAGCTCGAGATAATACCCACGCCTACGCAAAAAAGAAGCTGGTAGAGAAAAAGCGAAATGTACGATTCGCGGAAATACACGCGCAAATCAAGTTCGGGAATAAAAGTATGCAAATACGGCGAAAGAAAACCGATAAGCGGCACGAGAATGACAAAACTTATGACAGCGGAAACGAACCCATAGAAAATACCCTCAATAACATATGGCCCCTGAATAAATTTATTCGACGCGCCGACAATCCGCATAATGCCAAGTTGTTCGCTGTTTGAAAATATCGCAAGCCGAATCGTGTTGAACGTCACCATAACCGCCAGGAACGCGAAAAATATCGTAAGTAAAATACCGGTACCCTTCACAGTATCAACAAGCGAGATTAACCGTTCAATAACAACCTGGTTCTGCGCGTAAGTAATTTTTTCAACCTTTTCCTTGAGATTTTGGTTTTCAAGATAGTTCGCGATTGTTTTATATTCATGCGGGTCTTTCGCTTTTACGTTAAGCGAAGCAAGAAGTGGATTTGAAGTAAGTTCGTCCAGCGCCTGCTTGATTGCGTCATCATCACTGTGGCGCGCCTTGAAATCTTCAAGCGCTTGTTCGCGTGAAATGTATTCCACTTCTTTCACTTCATTAAGCCCCTCAAGCGAACGCTTAATACTCAAAATTGAATCTTCTGGAGTATTACTTTTGAAATAAACGCTGATGTCAATTTTTTCCTGAATTGACTGGGTCGCGCTTTTCCCGATAACATTGAAAATAATAAGCCCTTCAAAAACAAGAGCCGCCAAAATCATAATGCTTACTGTTGACGCGGAAAGCAATCCGTTCCGCCAAATTGCCTGAAGGCCATATTTTACGATTCTTGAAATGGTTACCATATAGTTATCCTATCAAAAAACGGCCATGTTCTTCATCTCGAACGACCTGGCCGTTATCAAGCGTGATTACTCTCTGTCCAAGCGTATTAACGATTTCCTTGTCATGTGTGGCAAGTAAAACAGTGCTTCCCATCTCATTAATCTTAAGAAGAATTTTGATAACTTCCCATGTATTCAACGGGTCGAGATTTCCAGTCGGCTCGTCGGCAATTATGAGATCGGGCCGATTTATCATAGCACGGGCAATGGCGACTCTCTGGCGCTCCCCTCCTGAAAGCTCCGCCGGAAAATTTCTCTCTTTTCCAACTAAGCCGACCATCTCAATCACCTGCGGGACAAATTCATTAATCTCGCGCTGTGGCCTGCCGGCGACCTCAAGCGCGAAAGAAACATTTTCAAAAACCGTCTTCTTAGAAAGTAGCCTGAAATCCTGAAAGATAACGCCAATGCGCCTGCGATATTCCGGAAGTTCGCTAGGTTTCAGTTTGTTTACTTCATACGAACTAAAAAAAACTTGACCTTTCTCGGGCTTCTCCTCGCCAATTAAAAGTTTCACTACGGTAGATTTTCCAGCACCGGAACGTCCAACGATGGAAACAAACTCCCCGGGATGGACCTTGAAACTTACCTTATCTAAGGCAACCGTCCCATGATTGTATTCTTTTGTAACGTTCTGAAAAATGATCATTTCAAAACAAAATTACTCCTTTTGGGAATATACGGCAATTATAGCACACAAGCCGCTGACACGGCAATTTCTAATTCCTAATGTTTAATATCTAATAACAAGTTTCCAATATCCAATTGGATATTTCATTAGAAATTAGCAATTAGAAATTAGACATTATTCAGCAAGTCTAGGTCTCCAGCCAAAACTTCCTCAACACGCGAAATTTTCTTTCCTGTCGCGTGATCTTTTACCTGCTTATATGGGTGTAAAACATACGAGCGGATTTCGTGCCCCCATTCCGGTTTTACTTTAATTCTTAAATTATCAATTGATTGCTCGTGTTTTTCCTGCATAAGCATAACAAGTTTTGCTTTCAATAAACTCATCGCTTTTTCACGATTTGCCGCTTGCGAGCGTTCGGCCTGAACGGCAGCTACAAGTCCAGTTGGAATATGCATAATACGCACAGCAGTTTCAACCTTATTTACATTTTGCCCGCCTGGACCTCCCGAGCGGTAAAATTCCACCTTAATATCTTTTTCAGGAATTTGCACACGCGAT
>JBBTVZ010000013.1:0-19577 GCA_038062995.1 Patescibacteria group bacterium
ATTGTTGCTCGCGAACTAAAAAAGCCGTGTATAATCGGCACCAAAATTGCCACTCAGGTTTTGAAAGACGGCGACATGGTTGAAGTGGATGCGGATAAGGGGATTGTCAGGATTTTGAAGAAGAAATGAAAAATGGACTGCTAGTGGCTAAGAAATTCAGCTGGTGATAGTGTTTATATATGCTTTTCAAAAACACTTCAGGTGGTTTAGAAAAGGCCCCTGTTCCAGAAGGGGAGAGTAAAGATTTTGGAAAAGACGTTGATATTCATGCTTATTTTATAAGACATGGCGAGAAAAAGTACGTACCGGATGATCCAGATACCCCCCTTACAGACATCGGCCGTAGGCAGGCCCGAGTCTTTGGCGGGACTCTTGATTCGCGGGAAGCGATTAAAGGGTATTCAAGCAGAACTGTGCGTACAGAAGACACGGTTGAAAATATTATTGAAGCGTCGAGGACTGAACACAAACTTAAAGCTCGCGTTCGCGATGAGCTTAGTTTTGAGTGGGACAAAAAAGGGAGTTTTTTCCCGGAGCTTGTAAAACTGCGGAATGAAGGCCGGCCGGCGAATTACAAACAATTGCCGGAGAATGAACGCAAAAAAATTGACCATGATATAGATGCGAAGATCACGGATTGGTATTTAAATTTTGGCGAGAAGCGCCCCGATAAAGGAACTGAATCTCCAGTTGAACTTGCCGCGAAAGTCGCACATAGGATAGCAACGTATCAGAAGATGGCTCGGCGCCTTTCCTCAGGATCAAGCGTTGACCTTATTAATGGAACCCACGACTTTCCAATAGCCGCATTTTTGCAGCGGGTTATCGTCCGCAGCGCTGATGATAAGAAAGTAGTCGGTTTCCATTCTGTGAATGAAATAGGTGGACCAATAGAGTATACAGAGAATTTTGAGCTTGTTATTCATAACGATAAAGAAGGAAACCAGAAGATGCAATTAAAATTTCGCGGGCAATCTTATGAAATTGATATGGAGCATTACAATGAGCTTCTAAATGCGTATGAAAAATCGTGTAAAACTAAACAAGATTCCGCGTGATTCGCAGATTTCCTGGAAGCGGGAGTTTTCATTGTTGTTATGTTCTTTTTTAGCAAGGGGATTTGTTAATGATGTGCCTAAAATTATTGGAAGGGGATTTAGTAATTGCGTTTTTGTTTTCAACAAGAGAGAAGTAATTTTTTATCGGTCAAAAATCGAAGAAGAAAAGTTCGCGGAGTTTGTTGGAAAACGGTGCATAAGAGATGAGAAGTATGCTATGAAAATTTCGGAACGGCTGGAATCACTAACCGATTTGGTCAAGACATTCATTTCTAAAAACCGCGCGCTATCAAAGGAAAATATTAGGGCTTTTGTAAATTATTTGAATGAATATCTACCATACCATTTAGCCGTGTACTGGGCCGGTGATTACATTGCTCATAATTCTACCAATAAGAAAATCCTACAAAGACTTGAACGTGCGTGGAAATATAATGAGCTGACTTATCCGATTGTTGATTTATGGATCAAAAAACAAAAGAAGCTTAAAGATGAAACACGCGACAGTTTAAATTCCTACATTTCCAGTGAAAAACGGCGCTCGCGCGGAACGAAGGCTATATTTGCATTGCCTAAGTCAGTCCTTTTTCTAAACTATAAGGAATCGGAATCACTGATAAAAGAATTAAAACAGATTGAAGATAATTTAAAGGAGAAAGATTCGGGTGTTTCAATTGGTAGCAGAATAATCAAAGAAATTATAAAGAGATTACCTCACGAGTCTGCTCAGTATTCGGTAAGAGATATAACTCTTTTAACATGCTCTATCTTCACGGAATCACACATCGTTTCCTTTAAGAAGATTTTTGGAGTAAATTTTTACATTAATTTTTGGTATAAAAGGAAAGACGGGCAGATTGTGTTCTATCGTTCCGGGTCAGAATATGACGCATTTGCGAAAAAGGTTGGCGTCAGGTGCCTAAAAGACGCGAATTTTACCAAAGAAGTCACGAATATTCTGGTAAGAATGACAGATTTTATAAACCTTTTCTTGAAGGAAAATAATACACTTAATAAATTACTGCCACGTCGGCACGAGTTTTTTAATACATATAGGGATTTTTTTGCGTACCATCAGGTGGTTTATTGGGCTGGAGAGTATTTAACAAAAGCAAGAATAGAAAATAAAAAACAAAAAGAAAGCGCAAGTGGGACAGTTGAAATTCTTGGTAGAGCATACAAATACAACGAAAAAGTTGTTCCCGATGTTGAGGGTTATTTCATTAAGCTTGGAATAGGAAATTTCGTGTACTCGGAGATAGATAAGAATATGCTGAAAAATAAAAAGAGAATCACGGAAAGAAGAAGTATTTTGTTGTTAGGGAAAGAAATGCGCGTTTTGTCCTCATTTGAGGCTGATAAAATTGGTAAAGCGATCAGGGAAGATTACGAAGAATATCTGAAAACTATTAAAGAAGTAAAGGGGCTTGGCGTAAGTAAGGGTATAGTGACGGGAAAGGTGAGGCTGGTTCTTGATTTAAGCAAGCTGCAAAATTGCCAAGAAGGAGACGTTTTAGTAACGACAATGACACGACCACAATTTAATAATTCCATCAGAAATGTTAAAGCCATAGTTACCGACGAAGGCAGTATGTTGTGCCATGCGTCTATGTTGGCTCGCGAATTTAATATACCGTGTGTTGTCGGGACTAAAAATGCCACTAAACTTTTGAAAGACGGTGACTCCGTTGAAGTGGATGCGGATGAGGGGGTTGTCAAGCTTCTTAAACGCGGCTAGTACTGATTTTGCGCAGCTTTTAGGCAATTTTCACGATTTTATGTTAGTATAATTTCAATGGAGGGAATCACATTGCGAAAAAAAATAATAATCAGGTCCCGCGACACCATTGGCGATGTTCGCGAGAAAATACAAGAAGAGTCCCTAAATAACATCGTTCTTGATGTTCCTGAAAAATCGCTAATTTGCACGGAGGCCGGGTTTAAGGAATTAAAAGAAATATCAGACGAAGAGGGGAAGGAAATAATCATAGAATCGCAAAATGAAACGGTTTTGTCTTTTGCTGAAGAAGCGGGTTTCAGCACTATTCTTGAAAAGGATGAATCAAAAAGCCGTCCCATACTTGATATCATCCAGCGCGGCATGAAAAATAAACTACCAGCCATCCCGGAATTTTTAAAACATCATAAGGATATTCGTGAAAACGCGTTTGCCGGCGACTCATTTCCAGAGCGTAAGAGCGAAAAAGAGGACTCAAGAAAAAAAATTGTAATTTTAGCGTCTTCGCTCGCTGCAGTTATCGCGGTTTTGGCTTTTCTATATTTTGAACTTCCGAGAGCCACTATAGTTATAGAGTTAAAGAAAACAGAAGTTCAATTCAGCGGGCCAGTTGATGTTTCAAGTAAAGCGTTTTCTCCTAGTACGGCTCCATCCGGAAGAATAACCATTCCAGGAGAGCTTCTTACTGCGAAAAGGAACCTTGAACTTTCGTTTCCTTCGTCAGGAAAGGAAATGGTTGAAGTAAAATCATCCGGAAAGCTCGCAGTTTACAACGCCTACGGTTCGCAATCGCAGCCGATTGTCGCGACTACCAGATTTATATCGCCTGATGGGAAAGTTTTTCGGCTTGACAAGAAGACGGTAATTCCCGGCGCCAATGTTATAAACGGGAAAATAACACCCTCCCAGATAGAGGTTTCTGTAACCGCAGACAAGCCCGGCGAGGAATACAATGTAGCTTCGTCTAAGGGATGGAAAATTCCAGGGTTTTCAGGAACGCCGAAATATGAAGGTTTTTACGCTGAAGCGGTTACTCCAATGTCTGGCGGAGCTCGCGGAGAAAAACTTGTTCCAACGGAAAGCGATATAACAAACGCTAAGCAGGCGCTTCAAAAGTCGCTTATGGAAGGGCTTGATGGAGAGCTTGCGGTTTTAATGTCTCCGAAGTTTGTTCTTTTGCCTGACACCAAGGAGTTTACTATGAATTCGATTGATGTGGAAAGAATCACTAAAGACCCGGAAAAATTTTCCGTGTTTGGAGAGGCGGAAATGCGCGGATTAGTTTTTGAAAAGCAGATGTTGAATGATGAAATTGCAAAAAACGTGTTGCCGACTTTAAAACAGGGTCTTGTTGCGCTTGATTTTGATGTTTCCTACAGAGGGCAACGCGCCAATCTATCAGCTGGCACAATGTCGTTTTTAGCTTCAAGCTCCGTTGTTTTTGAGGAGAATTTGGACAAAAATAAATTCAACTCTGAAATTTTGGGGATGACAGAAGACACCCTAAAACGCTATGTTTTCAGCATCCCAGGACTTGAAAAGGCGACTATATCATTATGGCCGTTTTGGGTAAGCAGTGTCCCGGGAGACTCGAAAAGAGTTACCATCACTTTTCAATAATGCCCACACTGTTGACTTTCATTGTGGGGTTACATATAATACACCAGCAATTAAGTAAATGAAGTCTGATTCACAGATTCGGAAGGTTGACGGAAGAGTAGAAGAGGCATTGCCTAATATGTTCTTTCGGGTTGTTCTTGAAGATGGACGCGAGATTTTGGCCCGTCTTGCGGGGCGGCTTGGGCGCTTCCGAATACGCGTTGTTCCCGGTGACCGCGTTGTGGTAGAAATGACGCCATATGACGATAGACGGGGAAGAATCGTAAAAAGACTATAAGATAGGTCTATTGTCTTTTTCTTATTTTTTAGAGACCTTAACGATGTATGAAAGTACGAGCGTCTGTAAAAAAAATTTGCGCACAGTGCAAGGTCGTCCGTAGAAAAGGACGGGTTTGTATTATTTGCAAAAATAAAAAGCATAAACAGAGGCAGGGATAGAAATGAAATTTTTAATTTTTAATTTTTAATTTTCAAACCGCCCTTCGGGTTTTCGTACATAAGGGGGCAAAAAGAAAAAATATTACCATGAGAATTGTAGGAACAAATATACCTGATGAAAAAAGAATTGATGCTTCATTGCCGTATGTATATGGTATTGGCAGGCCGCTTGCGAAAAAGATTTTGAGCAAAACCGGCATTAACCCGAGCAAACGCGCGAAGGAGCTTTCTTCGGAGGAAGTAAACAAGATTCAGGCATTTATAGAGAAGCACCTAAAAATCGAGGGAGAACTTAGACAGGCTGTTAAACAAAACATTCTTCGGTTGAAAGATCTGAAAGCTTATCGCGGAGTCAGGCACGCGCGCAGATTGCCCGTTAATGGCCAGAGAACTAAATCAAATTCAAGGACAGTTCGCGGTAATGTCCGTAATACGGCCGGAAGCGGTAAGAGGAAGGTGGAACTTAAATAAAAGTTTTCTGTAAATTTTAAATACGGAGCATGAAAAAATTTATCCAGGAAATCTTACCCCGTTAGATAACAATCATTACATTATGGATACTAATAAAAATAACAATATAAATTATCAGGAGGTCGATACGTCCCTGTTCACAGTATCTAACGGGGTGCTCGGTGTTGTGGCTAAATTTACTTCGCCGCAGCAAGCTGGGCTCGTAAATTAAGACAACACTAGCACATGGGAAAGAAAAAAGTCATCCGACAAACAAAAGAAGAGCTTCTTAAGGAATCCAATGGGACATCAACCGCAACCGCCGTGAAAAGCGTGCGTGTTTCAAGGCAGCATATTGAAAACGGAAGGGTTTATATTCAGGCGTCTATCAATAACACGATTATTACAGTCACTGATGATAATGGAAATGTAATTGCATGGCTTTCAGCTGGTTCTGTCGGATTTTCCGGTCCGAAGAAAGCAACACCTTTTGCTGCGGCAAAAGTTGCCGAAGCGATTGCTGAAAAAGTTCAAAAATCAGGCCCGGTCCACGTTGATGTTTTTATTCGCGGAATTGGCAAGGGGAGGGATTCCGCAGTTCGCACGCTTTCTGCAAAGGGTTTTGATATTTTATCTATAAATGACGTGACGCCTATTCCTCATAACGGTCCAAGGCCGAAGAAAGTAAGAAGAGTATAAAGGCGCAATTTATAGAAATTAAGTAGTAATTAATAAGTAGAAATTTATGGTACGACCAGTAAAAGAAAAAAAAGAACGGGCGCTCGGAGTAAAGCTTTTCTTAAAAGCAGAGCGTTCGTATTCTCCGAAATCCGCCATGGTTCGACGGCCAAATAAGCCCGGACAGCACGGAGGCAAGCGAAGCCGTCCGCCCACGGAATTCGGAAGACAGCTTCAGGAAAAACAAAAAATTCAAATATCATTCGGGCTTAATAACAGACAGACGCGCATGATTTTCAAAAAACCAAAAAATAAGATTGTTGAAATTTTGTATCAAAGGCTTGATTACGTGACTTTTCTTCTCGGGTTCGCGAAATCTCCGCGCATCGCGAGGCAGATGGTTTCACACGGCCACATAACCGTTAATGGAAGAAAGATGACAATTTCTTCATATCATGTTAAAGTTCACGATATTGTCGCGGTTCGTCCGGAGTCGAAAAATTCCAAGCTTTTTGAGGACACCGCGGAGCGGCTTAAACAATACAATCCGCCTGAATGGCTTAGGCTTTCAGCTGACGAGCTTAAGGGCGAGTGCGTAGCAAAGTCGAACGAAGGGAACGCGCAGTTTCCCTTTGATATAGCATTAGTCGGCGAATTTTATTCGCGGTAGTTTTATAAACTTACTATAAAAAATAATATATAACACATGAAATATACACTTTTAAGCGAGACGGCGAGCGTTAAGAAAATTTCCGAAAAGGATAATATCGGCAAGTTTCACATTGAAGGTCTTTACACCGGATACGGGATGACGCTTGGCAACGCGTTGCGCCGTGTCCTACTCTCGTCTTTTCCGGGCGCCGCGATTACACAGATTAAAATAAACGGAGTTGACCATGAATTTTCAACCGTTCCCGGTATGAGTGAAGACGTTGTTGAATTTTGCCTTAATTTGAAAAAAGTCAGGTTTCATTTTTTTGCGGATGAACCGCAAGTTTTAAGTTTGCGCGCGAAAGGAGAAAAAGAAGTAACTGCAAAAGACATACAATCAACAACGCTGGCAAGAGTTGTTAATCCTGAATTACATTTGGGCACTCTCACGAAAAAGGGCGTTGAATTAGACGCCGAAATAACAGTGGAAAAAGGACTCGGATATGTTCCTGCTGAAAATCGCCGCCTTGAAAGATTGCCAGTTGGAGTAATTATTCTTGATGCGGTGTTTTCCCCGATTACTCGCGTTTCATTCTCGGTTGAGAATATGCGCGTAGGCGACAGAACTGACTATGACAGGCTGTTTCTTGATATTGAAACTGACGGGACTATTTCTCCGTCCGAGGCCTTGCACAAAGCAAGTAATATTTTGAAAGATCACTTTGGGAAAGTTTCTGAAATTGAGGTCATAAAAACCGAGCCGGACGCGGAGGAGCCGATAACTGGAAAGAAAAAGAAGAAAAAATAAGAAATTATGCGACATCGCGCGCTCGGGAAAAAACTGGGTTTAAAGAGGGGGCCGAGAAAATCGTTTATGCGAATTCTCGCGAACAATCTTGTAAGCCATGAAAAAATCATGACGACTGAAACGCGCGCGAAAGAGTTGCGCAGACTCGTTGAACGCATGATAACGTACGGAAAAAGACAGGACCTTGCCGGAATGCGGTTATTATTAAAAAATCTTCCGAAGGCGGCGGCTTACAAGGTTTATAACGATATCGCTCCGCGATATACGGATAGGAATGGGGGATATACAAGAATTATCAAGCAATCCAGGCTCCGCATACACGATGCGTCGCATATGGCTATTATCCAATTTGTATAATAATTCCACAAACTCACCATGGAACACATTATAGACGCAAAAGGCAAGAGATTGGGCAGATTGGCATCTGAAGTCGCCACTATTTTACAGGGCAAGAAGAGCGCGTCTTATAATCCGAAGTTTGAGGGAGACGATAATGTTATTATAAAAAATTCTTCCGGTATAGTTATTTCAGGAAAGAAGGCGTTTCAAAAAGTGTATTATCGGCACGCAGGACAGCTTGGCCACTTGAAAGAAAAGAAATTTCACGACATTTTTACAAAAAATCCGGCATGGGTTATACGGCATTCAATAGAGCGCATGCTTCCCAAAAATCGTTTACAGGCAGTCAGATTAAAAAGACTGATTATAGAGAAATAAAGAAATAACATATGCCAACTAAAACTGCTAAAATTGCAAAACTTCAGAAGCACGCGGCGCCGGAAGTTCCCGTGAAAAGCGAGCGCTATGTTGAGGCTATCGGAAGAAGAAAAACAGCGAATGCGCGCGTCCGCGTTTTTTTTGGAGAGCGTAACAAAAAACAGGAAGTAATTGTGAATGGAAAGCCGTATTCGGAATATTTTCCACTTGAAAAGCAAAGATTGATTGTCGTAGCTCCATTCAAGACACTATCAATTGATGGATTTCACGCTATTGCCAGAGTTTTTGGAGGAGGCGCGAACGCGCAAGCGGAGGCAATTCGTCTTGGCATCGCTCGCTCGTTCGTTAAAGAGAGTCCTGAATCGCGTTCCCGCCTTAAAGCGCTTGGATATCTTACTCGCGACTCGCGCATGGTGGAACGCAAGCATCCTGGGCTTCGGAAAGCGCGAAGGCCGCAGCAGTGGCGCAAGAGATAATAGCAACTCCGATGCTCCGACAAATGTCGGAGATCGGAGCCCCGACTAAAGCGTCGGATGGCGCAAACGTTAAACCTTATAAAACACCCTATGAATTTCGTAGGGTGTTTTTGTCGCACCTTGAATTATTGGCGATTGGATAGTAGAGTGAAGTGCTTGTCTGAAATTCGTATTTCAGCTACAAGAACTTCACCGAGCACTCAAATTATGTACTACGTCTACTTTTTGAGAGCTACGTCAAAAAACTCAACATACATCGGCTACACCTCCGATTTGGAGAGAAGGTTGAAAGAGCATACAGACAAGGGCCCGGAGTTGGTTTATTATGAGGCATATAAAAGCGAAAAGGATGCTAGAAACAGAGAAAAAATGTTGAAGCAAAGAGGCCAGGCAATTCGCTGGCTGAAAAGTCGTTTGGAGAACAGTTTAGCGGAATAATTTGAGTGCTCGGTGCTCATTTATTATTACTCGTCTGACTCGTAAATAAATTTCGCATGTTTGTTCGAAAAATCGGAATTGACTTAGGAACTACAAATACGCTTGTTTTCTTACCTAATAAGGGGATTGTTATTAATGAACCGACTGTTGTCGCGCTTCGAAAACCAGACAACACCGTGCTTGCCGTCGGGGCTGAAGCGAAAGAGATGGTTGGGAGAACTCCGGATGATATTGTCACATACCGGCCGCTTAAGGATGGGGTAATTGCCGAGTACTACATCACTCAAGAGATGTTAAAGTATTTCATCGGAAAAAGCATTGGGATGTTTAACATATTCCGTCCAGAAGTTGTCATTTCCGTTCCAGCCGGTATTACGTCAACCGAACATCGTGCGGTCATGAATGCCGCAAAAGAGGCCGGAGCGAAAGAAGTTTATTTGGTTAAGGAACCGCTTCTTGCTTCGCTTGGCGCCGGTATTCCGATCCATTCCGCGGAAGGCAATATGATTGTGAATATCGGGGGAGGCACTACTGAGGTAGCAGTAATTTCTTTGGGCGGAATCGTTACGTGGTCAAGCTTGCGCGTTGCCGGAAACAGGTTTGACCAGGCGATAAGCGAATATATACGGAAAAAGTACGGACTTGCCATTGGGGAAAATACGGCTGAAAACATAAAAATCTCGCTTGGCACGGCGATTCCCAATCGAGTTAAAAACGAAATGAAAATCCGCGGGAGGGATTTGTCATCAGGACTTCCAAGGGACCTATTTATCACTTCAAATGAGGTTGCGGAATCGATAAATTCGCACCTTCTTGATATTATGAATTCGGTGCAGTCGGTTTTTAACGTGACGCCCCCGGAGCTTGCCGCCGACATTATGGAAAAGGGAATCATTCTCTCCGGAGGGAGCGCGCAGCTCGCGGATTTGCCGGAATTTTTCAAGCGTTCTCTCGGCGTTTCCGCGTATACGGCGGAAGAACCGATTTTATGCGTTACGAAAGGGACCGCGACTATTTTAAACCATCTAGATGTATATAAGCGCACCTTGCTTAATAAACGTTGATGTTTGGCTACGAAGATAAAATAATAGCGTTCAAAAAGCTTGCTAAAAACGGGACTCTCGGCCACGCGTATTTATTTTTCGGCGATAGAGAGATAGGAAAATTTTTGTTCGCGCTGTCGCTCGCGAATTATCTTGAGCGCGGGAAGTGGGAAGATACCGGAGGCACGCTTTCCGACGCGTTCTTTGTTGTGCCGAAGGAAGGAAAGCAATCCCTTGGAATTGATGAAGTTAGGGACGCGAGTCATTTTCTTTGGCAAACTCCGGCGCATTCCTCGCGGAAAATGGTGGTCATAGATAACGCAGACTTATTAACTTCTGAAGCGCAAAGTGCTATGCTCAAGATTGTAGAGGAGCCTCCATCGCACGCAATTATCGTATTTATTGCAAACGACCCGTCGTCGCTTTTCAGCCCGCTTCTTTCGCGCCTTGTGAAAGTTTATTTTCCGCGTTTTTCCAAGAAAGCGGTAAGCAATATACTTGAAAAACATTTTGGAATCTCAAAAACAAAGAGTTCTGCTGTCGCGGAAGATTCATATGGAAGAATCGGAATGGCTCTCCTTCGCCTGGCTTCGGACGGGCAAGCCCTCCTTCGTGGAACTACGGACGGGCAGGCAATGCGGTTGGCTGGTGGCGAGAAGTTTGAAAAAATAAAAAGTGAATCAACGGATATCGAAAATCTCATACTTCAACTTCGAAAAGCCGATGTTATAAAGAACTCAAGCAAAATAACATGGCTTTTGAAAAAGAATTTTGAAATGAAGCGGTTTAACGTGAATCAGCCTCTCCAAGAAAAAGCGATTACTGAATTTCTATGCAGCACTTAGAAGAGTTTTTAAAACATCTTGACGCGGTAGTAGCGGACTTCAAGCGCGAACTTTCAGGCATTCGCGCTAATCGTCCGACGACCGCGCTTTTAGAAAACATCTCAGTTGTTTATTACGGCCAGACCATGCCAATGAAGCATGTCGCTTCTATTTTAGTTTCGCCTCCGCGGGACATTGTTGTTCAAGCATGGGATAAAGAAGCAATTCCATCAATTTTAAAAGCAATAGAATCATCTTCTTTGGGATTTAACCCGCAAGCAGACGGACTATCGGTTCATGTCAGTGTTCCTGAGCTTTCGACTGAGAGGCGCGAAGAACTTGCGAAGCATGTAAAAAAGGTTTCAGAGCAATTTCGAATACAGATCCGCCATTTTCGCGACGAAGCGAATAAGAAGATCCAGAAACTTTTTGATAACAGTGAAATAAATGAAGACCAGAAGTTTAAGCTGAAGGAAGATATACAAAAGAAAACAGACTTAGCAAACGGCAGCGTTGAATCGGCGCTCGAGGCGAAAATAAAAGAAATTCACGAATAAAATATGATTTTATTTCTAGTAATTATAGGTCTGGCGCTTCTCATACTTGTCCATGAATTCGGGCATTTTATCGCAGCAAAGCTGTCTGGAGCGAGGGTTATAGAATTCGGTTTAGGTTTTCCTCCTCGCATTGCAAGCAAGAAAATCGGGGAAACGCAGTATTCAATAGGGATATTTCCTCTTGGCGGTTTTGTGAAGATATACGGCGAGACGCCGGATGATTTGAATAAGGATGGGAGAAACGCAGATGATAGTTTTTTGTCTAAGTCTATTTTTAAGCGTTCCGCGATAATTCTTGCCGGCGTGATAATGAATGTTTTTTTAGCTTGGATTGTATTCAGCTTCATTTTTTTTATCGGCAGCAAAAAACAGGTTTTGATAACCGAAGTCGCGGAAAATTCTCCAGCGTCAGTGGCTGGAATAAAAAGCGATGATGTAATACGCAGTATTTCTTCGCGAAGCGAGAAACTTGACGCGGTTATTGAATCTGACGCATTTATTGAATTCGTTAAGAGAAATTCACAAAAAGAAATTGTGATTCAGGCTGACAGGGGAGGCGAGGAACTTTCATTTACCTTACAGGGCAGGAAAAATCCTCCAGAAGGAGAAGGATCGCTTGGTATTGTTCTCACGGGGATAGGAATTGATAAAAAACCTTTCTTCTCCGCCTTGTATGAAGGCGGAGCCGCGACTCTCTCAACACTATGGATGATTGTAAATGGGTTTATAGGGCTTTTTGGAAATATGTTTACAAATCCGGATGTTTTAAAGAGTGTTGCCGGTCCTGTTGGAATTTTCTCACTAGCAACAAAAGCCGGGTCTTTTGGTTTTATATACCTTTTTGAATTCATCGCTTTAATATCTCTGAATCTTGCCGTTTTGAATTTCATTCCATTCCCAGCGCTCGATGGCGGCAGATTTCTATTTCTTATAATTGAATGGATTCGCGGTTCCGCGATTTCCATGCGTTTACAAAATATAATAAACGTCGCGGGGTTTGCCGCTTTGATTCTTCTCGTTATTTTTGCAACAATACAGGATATTACGAGACTTCTATAAATAATCCAATGAAACAGTCAGAACTTTTGTTTAAAACAAGAAAAGACTCGCCGAAAGATGAAGTCGCGATAAACGCGCAGCTTCTTTCGCGCGCTGGATTTATCGATAAGGTGATGGCGGGCGTGTACACATTTTTGCCGCTTGGTTTGCGAGTCATGAAAAAAATTGAGCAGATTATACGCGAAGAGATGATAGTAATCGGCGGGCAGGAAATTCTTATGCCAATTCTCCAGCCGAAGTCGCTATGGGAGCAAACCGGACGATGGAAGGAATTTAATTCTCTCTTTAAATTTAAGAGCGAGAATTCCGGAATTGATATCGCTTTGGGCCCGACCCATGAAGAGGTTATTACGCCGCTTGTAGAAAAAGCAAACCTTTCTTATAAAGATTTGCCGGTTTATCTTTTCCAGATCCAAAATAAATTTCGCGACGAGTCGCGCGCGAAATCTGGACTTTTAAGAGGCCGCGAGTTTCTTATGAAAGACCTTTACTCGTTTCATACGGACGAAGCCGACCTGGAAAGTTATTACAAAAAAATGGGGCAGGCGTACCGAAATATTTTCAAGCGCGCTGGCATCGGGGATTTAACGTATTACACTCTGGCTTCCGGGGGCACGTTTTCAAAATATTCCCATGAATTTCAGACATTGTGCCCGGCCGGGGAGGACACAATACATATTTGCAAGGCGTGCCACGCCGCTGTGAACGGCGAACTTATCAGGGAACAGAGCTCATGCCCCGAATGCGGCGCAAAATCTCTCAAACAGGAGAAGGCGATTGAAGTTGGAAATATTTTCAAGCTAGGGACAAAATATTCATCCGCGTTCAAGCTTACATACAAGGATAAGAACGGTTCTAGTAAAGTTGTCGTGATGGGATGTTATGGGATCGGGCTTAGCCGGCTTATGGGGACCATTGTTGAGGTGTATCATGACGGACATGGAATTATGTGGCCGGAGTCCGTCGCGCCAGCGCACGCCAGCCTGCTAACTGTTGGTTCATTGAACGCCGAATTGAAAAAAACTGCCGAGCGTGTCTATAATACATTGGTTCGCGCAGGAATCGAGGTTTTGTATGATGACCGTGAGAACGCTTCCGCGGGTGAGAAATTTGCCGATGCTGATTTAATAGGCTTGCCTTGGCGGATTGTTTTGAGCGAGAAGCTTTCAGTAAAAGGCGAAATAGAGATAAAAAACAGGTCTGAAAATAAAGCCGTTATCATTAGAGAAAAAAACCTATTAACAGCAATACAAACAAAATAATGATTTTAAGAAAAACAATCGGGATTGATTTAGGGACAGACACTACACAGGTGTATCTTGGAGGTTCAGGGATTGTTGTAAATGAGCCGAGTATTGTCGCGTTTAACAATCTTACAAACAAAATAGTCGCTGTTGGATTGGAAGCAAAAAAAATGCTTTCGAGGACGCCGGCGCATATAACAGTGCTTCGTCCGATTGGCAATGGAGTTATTGCGGATTTCGATATGGTGAAGGAGATGATTCAGAGTTTTTTGCATCGCGAGCACTTTCCTTGGTCGTGGATTACGCGTGTTATTGTGAGTGTGCCGACGAATCTCACCGAGGTTGAGCGCAAGTCTGTTGAGGATCTTTTACGCGAAGTTGGCGCTAATCCCGTATATCTTGTGGAACAGCCTATAGCCGCAGCCCTAGGAAGCCGACTTGATATACACCAACCCACCGCGCATCTTATTGTTAATATAGGTGCTGGGGTGACTGATATTGCCATGCTCTCGCTTTCCGGGGTTGTGGTTTCGAAGAGGCTTAAAATTGCCGGTGATTATTTTAATAATGAAATTATACGAGGTGTTCGCGAGGAGTTGAAGTTGAGTATAGGAGAACCGACAGCTGAAGAAATAAAAGTTGAAGTTGGTTCGGTTATACCCATGAATGAGAAGTTGGAATTCGTGATCCGCGGGCGCGATCTTCAAAATGGGCTTCCAAGGGAGGCGGTAATCAAGGACAATCAAGTTAGATTTTGGCTTACTAGGCCGGCGAAACTTATTGTAGACGCAATAAAGGATGTTGTGGAAAACGCTCCGCCTGAGCTGGTCGGAGATGTTTATAAAAATGGCGTCTATTTTTGCGGAGGAGGCAGTATGCTCCGCGGAATCAGCCAACTTGCCGCGAAAGAGATCGGCGTTCCCGTGATGGTTATTGAAGACCCTCTTACATGCGTCGCGCGCGGGACAGGCGTTTTTTGCGACAAATTTGAGGATCATAAGCATCTACTCGGCAGTTTTATACGCGGTGCCGGGACAGATAGTTAATAAGAATACGCATGAAGCGAGTGTACACATTTGTCGTGAGTTGCGCGTCGCTTGCGCTTGTTCTTGCGCTTGTTTTTATGAGAGGAACGATATTGAAAGCGCTTTCAGGAACGCCGGATACTTTTTCATGCGATCTTGTCGTTGCTGAAAATCAGGCGTTGCGTTCTGCTAGAAGTTTTGGTTTTACGCGAAACAGGCGTTATTTTGAAGCGGATCTTTATTCAAAATATCCGTTTAATGACAAGGAAATTCTCGTGATTGATGCAGGAAGCGACGACGGGATGAAAGTAGGAATGCCTGTGTTTTTACGCGAAAACATTCTTATTGGCAGAATAAGCTCCATAAAGAAAACACAGAGCGAAGTTGAAACAATTTTTAATTCCTCATGGCGCAGCAGCGTTTTTATAGGCAGTAGAAAGATAAAAGCCGTTTTGCGCGGCGGGAAATCTCCGATACTCGAACTTGTTCCTAAAAACGCTGTTTTGGAAAAAGGCGACTCAGTTGCAAATAGTTCTCCGAACTTTCCACTTGGAGCCTACATTGGAACAGTTTTAAATATTTATAATGATGGCAGTGATTTATGGTTTACCGCAGATGTTGATACGGGATATTCCATTCAAGACGCCAGAAGTGTTTTTGTGATTGCTGATTTCCAATAAAGCATATGTTTGAATCGCGCTTTGTATATTTAGCATCCCTAACCGCGGTTCTCACGGTTTGTTTTTTCTTTTTACAGTATTCGCGCGTGGCGGAAATTTGGGGAATAAATCCTAATATTCTTTTGGTTTTTTTTCTCACCCTGTTATTTTTAAGGTTCGCCGCGTTTTTGTTTTCTGTTTCGGCGCTGGTTTTTCTTATTTTTTCAATTTTCTTTTTCCATTTTTGGTTTTTTGAGGCGATTGCGCTTGTGGCTGTTTCAATCATGGCTGGATTTACCAGGAAGGCGCTTACCGGAGATAGGGTTTTAGATTTTTTTACTCTAGTACTATGTTCTACAATTATATTTTATGCCGTTCTTTACGGATTGGATATTTTTAGTTTTTCGGTGTTGTTTATTATTCTCAAAGAGGCCTTGTATAATATTCTTGTCGGATGCGTAGCGTTGCTGTTTATTTTTGCCCCAGTTTTTTATGACTCGACCGCGACTAAATATAGAAGAGGTACTCGCTGACCATCTCCTCAGAGAGGATGTCCGTGAAGTTCCAATACAAAGGAAATTTTTTGTTGTTTTTCTCTGGGTAGCCTTGATCTTAGTTGGTATTGTCTTAATTCGCTTTCTTTATGTTGGCGCTGTAAGATACTCGTTTTATTCCATGCGGGCTCTTCGCAATATAAGTGACATAATCATAAATCCTGCGCCACGCGGCGTCATACGCGACAGGTTCGGCAAGGAATTTGTAAAAAACGACCATTCTTTTAACGCATATTTATTACCGAGGTTTCTTCCAAAAGAACCTAGTGAACGGTCAAAGATTCTTATCCACCTGAGTGAAGTTTTAAAAATAGATTTTCAAGAGCTTTGGAAGAAAATTGTAATAAGAGATTGGCAATTAACTGATCGAATACTTCTTGTAAATGACCTTTCGCAAGATGAGCTTATTGAACTTACATCCGAGCGTATTCCGGGAATCAAAGTTGAATCCGGATTTAAACGCGTTCAGGAAGAACCGTTTGTGTTTTCGCACTTGGTTGGGTATACGGGCCTGGTTGATTCAAATGATCTTGAAGATAATTTTTCACTTGTCATGGACGACGAGATAGGCCGCGCTGGGCTAGAGTCTTTTTATGACGGCGACCTACGGGGATTGAACGGTGAAGATATAACTTTTAAGGACGCTTTAGGGAAGATTCAAGGAGCCAATATTGTCAATAATCCTAAGCCCGGAAATTCTTTGGATACTTTTATAGATAAAAATTTTCAAACTTTTTTCTACAAGCGGCTCGAGCAAACGCTTAAAGACCTTGGACGCAATATTGGAGTCGGAGTTGCGATGAACCCGAAAAACGGCGAGATTCTAGCGCTTGTTGGAATTCCAGGATTTGACGCTTCAAATGTCGCCGATTCTCTTGATTCGAAGTACCAAGCGCTTTTTAACCGCGTTGTTGGAGGGAAATACAATCCCGGTTCGACTATAAAACCCTTGGTTGCGACAGCCGCGCTCAGTGAGGGGATTATTTTTCCAGACAAAGAAATTTTTTCAAGCGGATCGCTTGAGGTTCCAAATCTTTACAATCCAGATATGCCAAGCAAATTTTTAGACTGGAAGGCTCATGGATGGGTTAATCTTGCGTCGGCTTTAGCGAGGTCCAGTAACGTTTACTTCTATGAAGTTGGCGGAGGTTTTCAAGATCAGAAAGGTCTTGGTATAGGCCGTCTAAAAAAATGGTGGCAGAAATTTTTACTTGATAAGAAAACAAACATAGATATTTCAGGGGAAACTGCCGGTTTCTTGCCAGATCCTGATTGGAAAGAGAAGACAACCGACCAGCCGTGGCGGCTTGGGGATACATACAACGTAACCATAGGACAGGGAGATTTTTCAATCACTCCGATAGCGCTTTTGAATTATATAAGCGCTATCGCAAATGGCGGAGTTGTTTATCAGCCGAGGATTGTTAAAGATGTTGTTAATTCGCAGGGAGAGACAATAAAAGAAACAAAACCTGTTGTACTCGCTGATTTGCGCAAGGACATAGGAAATGTTTTACCGTACGTTTGGGAGGGAATGAGGGATGCAGTGCGACAACCATACGGAACCGCCCGTCTTTTAGGCAACCTTCCCGTCGCGGTTTCTGGAAAAACCGGTTCGGCACAGGTTGAAAATAACACAAAAACAAACGCTTTTTTTGTCGGTTATGCTCCGTCTGATGATCCTGAAATCGCTATTCTAGTTTTGATAGAAAATTCGAGAGAAGGGAGCTCAAACACGGTTCCTATAGCTAGAGACGTTTTTCTATGGTATTATCAAAATAGGCTTAAAGGCCGTTAAAGTTTATATATTTATGTCAAAAGGCTATATTTCGCAGGAGCGGTACGATGAAGTCAAAAAAGAGCTGGAACAGCTTAAAACTGTCGGCAGGAAGGAGATCGCCGAACGCTTGAAGCAATCAAAAGATCTTGGAGACCTTTCGGAAAATTCCGATTATCAGGAAGCGCGCGAAGAGCAGGCTCGCCTTGAAATCAGAATAGTAGAGTTGGATGATTTACTTAGGAATTCGTCGATTATAAAAAAATCAGAAGGAA
This sequence comes from Patescibacteria group bacterium, assembly GCA_038062995.1. GTDB lineage: Bacteria > Patescibacteriota > Minisyncoccia > UBA6257 > GWB1-50-10 > JAUSHK01. The sequence continues at coordinate 18,090 of JBBTVZ010000013.1, forward strand.
CACTTGCTATACGAGTCGGTTCGAAAGTCAAGGCGAAAAAAGACGGTGAAACTGTTGAATACGTAATTGTCGGGTCGAGTGAATCAAAACCAGCCGATGGTTTGATTTCTAACGAATCCCCGGTCGGAAGGGAGTTTTTAGGTAAAAAATTGGGAGATATTATTCGCGTGCGAACTCCAAAAGGGGAGGCCGTGTACGAAGTAACTGGGATTGAGTAGTTTTTATGCTCGAAGATTTAATTCAAGATAGGCGCCGTAAACTTGAACGGTATGCCGCTTCGGAAAATCCATTTCCGGCGCGCGTTGGCATTAGAACTCTGCTAGGAAAAATAGTAACGGAGTTTTCCAAGTTTTCACGCGGAAAGAAAAATATTATTGTTGTAGGCAGAATTTTCGGACTTCGCGACCAGGGGAAAATTCTTTTTGCGGACTTACGGGACACAAGCGGTTCATTGCAGCTGGTTTTAAGCGAGAAAGACCTTAATGACCGCTTTGTTTTTATAAAAGAGACGCTGGATATTGGAGATTTTATTGAAGCGAAAGGAACTGTTTTTACAACAAAGCGCGGAGAAAAAAGTGTTTTAGTGAAGAGTATCCGAATTCTTTCAAAAAGCATGCGTCCGATTCCATCAGAGTGGTACGGACTTACAGATGTCGAGACACGTCTTCGGAAGCGGTACTTGGATTTACTATTGAATAAAGAAGTCCGCGATTTATTTATTAAGAAAAGCGTCTTCTGGAACTCTGTTCGTTCATATTTAAAAAATGAAGGATTTCTTGAGGTTGAAATGCCGGTTCTTGAGCCGATTCCGGGAGGAGCTGAAGCGGAGCCCTTTACAACCCATCACAACACGCTCGATATGGATTTTTATCTTCGCATCTCGCTTGAACTCCCGCTTAAAAAGCTCCTTGTCGGCGGGTTTGAAAGAGTTTTTGAGATAGGCAGGATTTTTCGCAATGAAGGCATTGACCGAGAACATCTTCAGGATTACACGCAGATGGAATGCTACTTAGCATACGCCGATTATGGAATTATGATGAAGTTCGTAGAGAAGATGTATAAGAAAGTAATTTCAGAAACGTTCGGAACTGCAAAAATTTCTTACGGAGGGAAGAAAATAGACTGGGGAAAGAAATGGGCGACAGTAGATTATTACGACGCATTCAAAAAAGCTTCCGAAATTGATTTAAAGACCGCGACCCGAGACGAACTTTTTAGAAAGGCAAAAAGCTTGGATGTAAAAATTGAACCAAACGCCGGCCTGCCTGCGCAGACAGGCAAGGGGCGGTTGATTGATGGAATATATAAAAAAGCGATTCGGCCGAATCTTATAGAACCGTGTTTTCTCATAAATCCTCCAGTTGAGGTTGAACCGCTTGCAAAGCGCATGGAAGGCGATTCTACGCGCGTTGAGCGGTTTCAGGTGGTTGCGTGCGGAACGGAGCTTGGAAAAGGTTTTTCTGAATTGAATGACCCAATTGACCAACG
>JBBTVZ010000014.1:0-5045 GCA_038062995.1 Patescibacteria group bacterium
TGGATTGATATCATTTGTATTATCAATAAATCCGGGAGGTTGTTGTGAACCATCGCCTGTAAGTAAATTTTGCGTGAGCGCGATAATTCCATTCGCGAGAATCGCTATTGCTACCGCAATAATGGCGTAAAGAAGTTGTTTTTTTGCCTTTTCAGCTTTTTCCACGTCGCCCTGTGAGAAAAGAAACATATATCCCGCGTAAACAATGAAAAGGACGGCTAAAACGAGAAGTGAACTGAAAGCCCAATTTGTGATTTTAGTAACGAGAGCAAGAAACTGATCAGGCGTATCAATCACGCCAGCGGCGGCATGTGCCGACGATGCGCTAAAAAAAACTATAAACGCCGAAAAAACTATTGATTTTAATCTCATTTAAAAGAGAAAAGAAACTTCCTATTGACTTAACCTAAATTTACAGAGCTTCCTCCTAGGAAACTACTAACAAGAGCAACAATGCCCTTAGCTAGAACCGCAATCGCAATTGCTATAATGGCGTAGATAAGAATACTCTTTGCTTTTCCTAGCGCCTCCTCGTCTCCTCCGGCGGTTAAATACTTGAACGCGGCCCATAAGATAAAGATAACAGCAAGAAGAAGTAAAAGTCCAAACATCCAGTTTGTCAGTGTCTGAATTTGTTGAACAAAGCCGCCAGCTGAATCAAGACCGACATTACTGGCACTAGGTATTATATTACCAGTACTTGGGGAAACTACCGCTCCAGCAACCGCCGGCAAAACGAACGCAATGGCTCCAAACGCAATTTTTTTGAACATAAATTTAAAAGTAAATATTTTTACAACACTCGACCTTTCAGGACTTTAGTATGTTTTCTATGAGTGAAGCGATGCTCCACGCGAGAAAAATTATACCATACCCCATGACAGTGTACAAAATAGTCTTTCTGCCGGACGCAAATTTCTCGGGATCTCCTCCAGAGAAGAGCATTTTAAACGCTCCGAATACTACCATAATAACCGCGACAGGCGCACCAAGCTCTATAATCCAGTCAATTATTTTTTTAAGAAGGTCAGATATTGAAGTTGTGCCGAGAGGATTGGGAAGTTCTACTGATTTGATGACTGCGGGTGGATTTTGCCCAGAAATATTAGCAGAGGGAGGATTTTGTCCAGAGATATTAGTGGTAGGTGGATTTGTCCCAGAAAGTTGAGCATTAACGATAAAAACAGGAACTAGAAAAATTATTAAGATAGTAACAATCAATAGAAAATATGATTTTTGCATACTATAAATTATACCACTAACATTTCACCTGCGACCACGGTATGGATGTACCGCCGCCCGAGAGAAGATGGAAAATCTCATTTACGATAAGCCACGCGGCAAGAGCGACTACAAGTCCGACAAACGCGGCTACTATTCTCGACCTCCCCTCCTTAAGCTTATTATCATCTCCGGCAGAAGTCATAATAAGAACTCCTCCATAAACAATCATTGCGACAGCAAGAAGTACTGCGAGCTGTACCGCATATGTAATGATATTTGACGCGACAACTACACCGTCGCAAAAATTACACGGCCCTTGCGGTCCGCCGGTTGTAATTTCAGCGCCTCCGCATTTTGCCCCTTTCCAGATATTATCTAAAATACCCTTCGCTTCAGCCACAAGAGGAAGGAAATAAACTAAACCAATAAATAAATATTTCTTCATTTCAATTAGATTTTAGAATAATATTAACATCTTTGAATTAAGAAGTATGAATCATAGATTACGGATTTTAGAAACGCTCTTTTCTGATTTTCCCCATAATTCATTATTCACTATTCATGATTCATTTCCGTGTCATCAATGCCGTTACTGCTTCCTGTGTCTTTTGAAGCGCGTCCCTTGGAGTCATCGCGTTAATATTCACCTCCTCAATCGCTTTTGAGAAAAGCGCACTTATTGTGTCGGTGTCAACTTGAGGCCATGACCTAGCGATAAGCGTCTGGCGAGCGAACGCGCCAAGCTCTAAATCATTCTGCTGCTCTATTGCTAAACTTCGTAGCGCCGGCGGTTCGCGTGTTGCAGTAAGATATTGCTTTACAGTACTGGAACTTTCAGCTAGTTGAAGTATGAATTCCCAAGCAATAGGCTGTTTTTTACTCTGTTTTGAAACAGCAAAGCCATAATATTTCGGATAAGCAATTTTGTTTACGACCGGCGCGTTTTGAAGTTGCGGTGTCGGTACAATCGCGAAATTAAGAAAAGTGTTTCGCTGTTTTATGTTTGGAATTGCGGAAGTGTACCCGAAAAGCATCGCGGTCTTTTCCTGTGCGAACGCGTCTATGTCGTTTAAGAAACTGTCGTTCCATGTGTACGTTTTTTCGCGCGTGTCGGAAAATTGCGTGTAAAATTTAAGCGCGTTCGCGCCATCAATAGAAGAAGCGAACCGCGCGGACGTAAAGTCCGGTGAAATCATGCTTATTCCGTTTTGTAGCATTAAAAGTTCAAGAATAGAAGACGCCTCGGTTACGCTTTTTTCTGAACTTCCGATTGCAGCGCCGGAGCGCGTTATCTTTCTTGAACCGTCAAATGAAGTAAGCCGCGGGATTATATTTATAAATTCCTCCCATGTGGTGGGAATAGGAACCGCCGCCTGGTCTAATAAATTTTTATTATAAAAAAGCGCGATGGTGTCGATTGAAAGTGGAAGCGCGTATGTGCTGTTTTGCTGGGCAAAATCCTGGCGCACGACCTGCGGGAAAGCATTAATAAGCTGATTAATCGTGAAACGCTCTTGTGGCGCCGGAACAATTTTATTAATCATGTTTGGCAAGTCGGTGTTTCTAATCACAAAAATATCGGGGCCCGAAGCCGCCGCGAGCGCGTCGAGAAGAGTTTTTTGATAATTCTGAAAGTTTTGGAAGTTGCGATATTGCACAGTTACTTTCGGAAAAATACTATTGAATCCGGCAATAATCGAGTCAAGATCGCGAGGTGAGTTTGAAATCCCCCACACAGTAAGCTTCGCGGTTATTTTTGATTTATCGGTACTAGTGTCCTTGAGCGCTGGAATGGCAACCGCAAGCACAAGTATAAAAATAATGAGAAGCGCCCCGCCGATAATGATTATTTGGTTTTTTGTGAAGTTCATAACCTAATTTTCAATTACCGATTACCAATTTTCAATCAATTATCAATGAATCAATGTTTCAATTTCCGAAAAACCCGAAGGGCGACTTGAAAATTAAAAATTGTAAATTTCTCTATAGACAAACTATCCCTATTAAGCTATCCCCTTTTTCCAAATTCATAATTTTTACTCCTTGCGTGGCGCGGCCGGTGATGCGAATATCTGAAATCTTACTGCGTATCACCTGCCCCTTCGAAGAAAACGCTATTACTTCTTCCAATTCATCGTCAACAAATATTGAATCAATCACCTTGCCGGTTTTCTCCGTCGTCTTGGCTGTTTTTATTCCGGACCCGCCCCTGTGCTGTACCTTATATTCCTTGAGCGGAGTTTGTTTTCCGAAGCCGTTTGCCATAACAACGAGCAATTTTGTTCCCTGCGCTTTCTTGTCTGTATTTATTATATCAAGTCCCGCGACCATATCCGCTTTCTTGAGGCGCATTGCCCTGATTCCAGCGGCGGTTCTTCCCATTTTTCGGACGTCTTTTTCTTTAAACCTGATGGACTGGCCATTGCTCGTGACAAGTATGATTTCGTCGTTTCCCGTGGAACGCCGCACCCAGCGCAAAACGTCGTCGGATTTTATTTTGAGCGCTATAATTCCGCTTCTGCGGACATTTTCAAAATCATCAACCGCGGTTTTCTTGATGACTCCGCCGCGCGTTGCCATCACCAAGTAGCCGGATTTTTTCTCGTCCTGCGAATACGTTACAATAGCTGCGATTTTTTCTTCAGACGAAAGGTCCAAGAAATTATGGACTGATTTTCCTTTTGCTGTTCGGCTTGCGACTGGAACCTCATGCACTTTTGTCTGGAACGCGCGCCCGCGGTCGGTGAAAAAAAGCGCATTATCGTGCGTGTTGGCGGAAAGTATTTCATAAATCTGGTCCTCTTCCTTAAGGTCGATTCCGATAAGCCCCTTCCCCCCCCTCTTTTGTGCCTTGAATGTTGTAGGCGGCATTCGCTTGATATAGCCGTCTTTTGTTAATGTAACGACGACTTCTTCCTGCGGAATCAAATCTTCTTCATTAAATTCTTTAAGTCCGGACGCGATAAGTTTTGTTTTTCTTTTTCCGGAAAACGATTCTTTTACTTCGCTAGTTTCCCTACGAATGATGTCCGAAATTTTCTTCGGGCTCTTTAATATAGATTCGCATTCGGCGATAAATATCTTTTTTTCTTTAAGTTCGTTGTCTATTTTGTTCCGTTCAAGCGCGGCAAGCGTTTGAAGGCGCATTTCGAGAATCGCGTTCGCCTGAACCTCGGAAAGCGAAAACTTTTTCATAAGGTTCACCCGCGCGTCGTCCCTGTCTTTGGATTTCTTTATCGTTTCAATTACCTTATCAATTGAATCAAGCGCTTTTACGAGTCCCTCTAATATGTGAGCGCGCTCCAGTGCCTTTTTAAGGTCAAACTCCGTTCTTTTTCTTACAATAATAGTGCGATGTTTGATGTACTCGCTCAGTATTTCTTTAAGCGAGAGAACTTGCGGCTGGATTCCATCCACAATCGCGAGCATGTTGAAATGGAAATTTTTCTGCAGTTCGGTATATGTATAAAGCTGGTTCAATATTTTTTGCGGTGAAGAATCCTGCTTGAGCTCTATTACGATTCTAAAGCCCTCGCGGTCCGACTCGTCGCGTATGTCGCGGATTCCTTCAATTTTTTTTGCGACGACGAGGTCTGCCATTTTTGAAATAAGATCTGATTTATTTACCTGATATGGGATTTCCGTGATGATGATTTGGAAACTTCCAGTTTTGCGCTCTTCTATTTCCGCGACGGCACGCATGGTAACCGAGCCGTGGCCGGTTGAATATGCTTCCTCAAGCGCTCTTTTGTCATACACTATTCCCCCGGTCGGAAAATCCGGCCCGGGAATAAATTGCATAAGTTCTTTCGTATCGGCAT
>JBBTVZ010000015.1:0-7818 GCA_038062995.1 Patescibacteria group bacterium
CGGGTATTCTTGATGTTCGGCAAGGTTCAAGCGTTTTAGAAATTCCGCTTTCTCTTATCCATCGGTTTGATGGCCAGCCAAGAACTTATTTTGACCCTGAAAAGCTTCAGGCGCTTGCTGGTAGTATTAGAGAAATAGGGCAACAGGATCCTGGGTTGGTCCGTCGTATCAAGAAGGACGGCAAGGATGAGTTTCAACTTATTGATGGCGAGCGCCGCTTTATCGCATGCGGAATGGTTAGAAAAAAGTATTTTCGCGCAACTGTTGAAGAGTGTGATATAACTCCAGAAGAGCAGTTTATTAAATCACTCGCGATGAATTTTGGCCACGCGGAGCATACTTCTATGGAAAAAGCGCGCGCTGTTAAGCGGGTTTGGGACATTCTTTCTGCGAAGGGCGCAAAAAACGACAGTGAGATAATCCAGAAAATCGCGCACGTCTGCAGTAGTTCCGTTACGTTTGTGAGGCAGCATTTGGGATTATTGCGCCTTTGCCCAGATGTTCAAAAGTACGTTGAAAGCGGTAAAATCCACTTTCAAGTTGCCATCGCGCTTACGGGTCTGAAACAGGATGCTCAACTTGGAATAGCAAGCCACATTATTATCAAACAAATGGACCATAATGAAGCGCTGCGTCATGTCCGGGAGCAACGGATTAAGAATAAGGAAATTCTTGCCCCTGGCGCGCGGCGGCGCAATCCATGCGATAATTACGCAATTTTCAAGACATTTCTAAAACTCCTTTCGAAAAGCTCAAGCGGCATGCTTGATATGAATTTTAACACCTTCAAGATCATGTTCGAAAGACGTTCAAGAGAAGATATACTTGATGCTATAAAAGTTATAAAGTTGACAATCGAGAGGCTGAAGGGAATTGAGAATGCCCTTAATGATGTAGGGCAAAAACGGCTTGATGAGATATCACAGATGATGCATGGGGAGAAAAAAGCGCAGGCTGTATAGAGCTTATTCTATAAACCGTTCCGATGATGTTATATCGGAGCGGTTTTCTGTTTTTTGTACCGCAGAGCATCTACGATATTGACAAACGGCGCGAAAGCGCGCTATTTTGCTTTTAGAACAAATAGTAAACAACAACATACACATAAACAAGAAGGAGAGACAATGCCGAATATCATGATATGCGGTTTTCCAGAGGTACAGGCGAACAAACTAAAAGTGAAGATTTGCCAGGTTATGATGGATCTCAACCTCGGCAGTGATGCGGTGACGTCAATTGTAAATATGCGTGTCGTGTCCTGCGATGGAAAGGAAACTCCTATGCCCTACATACGGATTTGCTCGACGGATGGGCTGGAGATTCGTAACATTACTGACGCTCTAAAGAAAGCTAAAGTACTGGTTGATGTGGAGTGGCTCGTCCTCAATAGTTTCATCCCGGCCGCTGAAATGGGGTGACGTGCCCGCACGCCCTTCCCATAAAAATTAAAAAACCGCATGGTTAGCCCAGCGGTTTTTATTTTATAAAATCGGGTAAATTGACAATTGGAAAATGACCTGTTATCCTAGCTGTAGAACCTTATACTAACGAGAAAGGAGGGGAGAATATGCTTACTCCAATTGGATGGGGAAACGCGCGCGGAAACTCGGGCATTCGTGTTAATCTTGATAAAGCACACGGTGAATCGCCTGACCATGTTGATATGGTTGTCCCGCTTCCGGAGTTAGGAACTGCGCACAAGATTCGTGTTGATAGGAACGGCAGGATTATCAGTGACGAGCTTCCGGGTCTTATCGAAAACGACTAAACGGCTCGATTTCTTCAATAAATAACATAAAACGGCAGTTTATATTTGACTGCCGTTTTTTGTTTTCCTTCTTCTATGGAAGGGCTACAGGTATAAACCCTCCTACGCCTGGCTACGGATGGGCAAGCCCCGGAGCTTCACAAAATTGAGTAAATTGGGTATTTCTGTGACAACTTTCTGGCCAAGAGCCCGACATTGATTTTTGCCGTATTTATGGTATATTCTGAGCCAGATCTTAATGGTATAGGCTCTTTCATAAAAGACAGTAAATAGGAGGTGATTTTTGTGTGCACGAAAAAAACGGCTAATTGTCTTACAGTAATTGGCACGTCTATAGGAATTGCCGCGTTGGCTGTGACTCCAGTAGGGTGGATAGGCGCTATTGGTATCCCGATAGCGAGGGGATTGAGAGCTATTTTAGATAAGCAAAGGGAAGAAAATGAAACACGAGAGGAGGAACCGGTGAATAATTTTCCTGTATTATCACGCGACCGTACGCCATTTTATCCGTCTTATCCGTTTTCTGGATTTGGTGCTTCCTTAGAGGAACCAGAATCTACCCTTGCAAGGATTAACCCTGGTCTTGCGTATAAGGCTTTAATAAGAAAATCCGACAATGACCTTCTGGGTACTGTAGCAAATTCTTCAGTTGCTACTGAATTTGCAAGACAGGGCAGAGGAACGCGTTTCGCTATGAGAAAGCAAAAAAGTTGGCTTACTGATGGTGAAACAACAGAAATCGCGATATGGCCGATTTAATTGGCCGGCATACAATTTATAATGCGACCCGTTTTGTATAAGCGGGTCGTTTTGTTTTACTTCCTACCTATAGGACAATTCCATGGAATTGTCCTATAGGGGTAGTGGGAAAATATCCTATGAGGGAGGAGGGATTAGGATGTGCCCGCGGAGCTTCACAAAATTGAGTAAATTGGGTATTCTGGTGGGAAGGGGAACAGTGGTATTGGTCTGTTTAAACTGGTTAAATTATGAAAATTAAAGATTTACCGAAGGTTGATCGGCCGAGGGAAAAGCTTGAAAAATATGGACCAGAGAGGCTTTCTAATTCTGAACTTTTGGCGATTCTCTTGGGAACTGGTAGTAAAGGAATTAACGTGGTTGAACTCTCAAATAAAATTTTGAAGAAATTTAGTGGCGACGGACTCACGAAAACCAAGATCAAAGAATTGAAAAACACTTTTGGTTTAGGTTCCGCTAAGGCGTGTGAGATTGTGGCGTGTTTTGAGTTGGGTCGTCGGCTTTTACAGAACAAGCAATCAGTCCTGCTTCTGTCCCCTAAAGATGTTTGGGACGAGCTCAGGGATATCCGTGACCATAAAAAAGAGCATTTTGTTATCTTTTTTCTTGATGCGCGAAATCAGGAAATCAAACGCGAAATAGTTTCTGTTGGTTCGCTAAATGCAAACCTTGTTCATCCGCGAGAAGTTTTTGAACCCGCAGTACGCCACTTAGCCGCGCAGATTATTGTGGCACATAATCATCCGTCGGGGGATTTAGAGCCATCAGAAGATGACTTAGTAACTACGAAAAGATTAATAGAGGCCGGGAAAATTATTGGTATTGAGGTAGTTGATCATATTATTGTTACTAATGAGAACTTTTTAAGTTTTAGAGAGAAGAGACTAGTTTCCTAGAATGTTATACACAGCATGGACGTTGACTAATTTATGGTGTTTTGGTAGATTGACAATATGGTCAAATTAGTGAATCAAACAACTTTTGCCGCTAAAATAAAGGGCAAAAAACTCTATATCTTTAGTGCTAATGACATTCGCACACTTTTTGGAGTGTCTGTTGTCGCCGCTTCTGCCTTGCTCCATAGATACAAAAAACAAGGATTTATTTTACAACTTAAGCGGGGTTCGTATGTTTTCCCGGATGTTTTACCTCCAGATGTTTATGTTGCTAATAAACTTTACAGTCCGTCGTACATATCACTTGAATTTGCACTATCGTATCACAGAGTTACTCCAGAAGTAGTGTATGAAATCACTTCAGTTACTACTAAAGCTACCCGTCGGTTTGAAGCACTAGGGAAAATTTTTTCTTATCGAAAAATAAAAAAGGCGGCTTATACTGGTTATGGAGTCGAAAAACAGGGAGGGCTAAGTTTTTACATTGCTGACGCCGAAAAAGCGTTTGTGGACGTAAATTACCTACGGTTAATAAATGGGCAAAAACCAATCTCTAGGTTTAACAAAGAGAAAGTAGATTCTAAAAAGACACTGCGTTATGCAGAACTGTTTGGTAACAATAAGCTTACCAGTATTATAAAAACTACATTATCATGATTACCAACGAGGCGCTTGAAAAATTGTCGCGGCAATACCAAACCGGCGCGTTTCCAAATATCATCCGCGAATATTTTCAGCACGTTTTTCTGAGTGAGCTATATAAATTACCAAACGCCGAAAGAGTGCTTTTTAAAGGCGGAACGGCACTCCGTATTGTTTATGGCAGTCCGCGCTTTTCTGAGGATTTGGATTTTTCTTTGTTTGGTGTTGCACACCAAGAAACGAAACTTTTTGTTGAGGGCCTTTTTGTACACGTCTTGGCGGAAATTGAGCGTTTTGGTATAAAAGTTGAACTGGGAGAAAAAATTGGTCCTACGAGCGGGGGATATTTTGGCGTTGCAACATTCCGCCTATTTGAATATCCACCGGTTGGCGTGGAGATAAATGTGTCAACACGCGATGGCAAAAGCGTTGTGGGAGAAGTGGATAGTATTGCAAATAATTTTGTGCCCACCTATACCATTGTTCATTTGCCGCAAGCAGAGATTGTAGAAGAAAAGATTTTTGATGCACTCGTGAAGCGTAAAAAGCCGCGAGATTTTTACGATCTCTACATTATTATGCGAAAGGGAATGCTTTCTTTGGGACAGAAGAAAAAACTTACCAAAATCAAAGACGATATTATTGCAGAGGCAAAACAAATTAATTTTAAAACGGAACTCGGCGCATTTTTACCAGCCGATCAGCAGGGGATTATACGTGATTTTTTGGCGACACTCGAGCGCGAATTGAACAGTCAATTAAGTGGGTTGTAAAAACCAAGTGACATGTTCTTGCTAAATTGGATCGAGAAGGGAAAAATTGTAAATCGTGGCGAAGACGTGTTGTTTTAGTTGTTGAAGAAAGATAAGAAATAATTTATTAGAATATGACGCAATATAAAATTCCAAAAGAAAAAATAAAACAGTGTAGTTAATATCATCTAATCCATAACTCCAAATATGAAAAAGAAGGTGAGTTTGAAGATTTATGGAAGGGTACAGGGCGTGTTTTTTCGCGATTCTGCGCAAAGAAAGGCTAAGGAATTTAATTTGTCCGGCTGGGTTAGAAACGAGCCGGACGGGACTGTTCAGATTGTTGCAGAGGGAGAAGAAAGAGATTTAGAGAAATTAATTGGGTGGTGCCGTGCTGGCGGAGCAGAGTATGTCAGGGTGGACAAAGTAAATATTGAATGGCTGGAGCCATCTAACCAATTTAATGATTTTATAGTGAAACCCTCCTCTTGATTTGCGCGGCAGAAGGTTTATAGTGAAAGCTTATGAGCAACGGCTTTGAAAACCAGCCGGAAACGCAGAAAAACCCACGTTTGTGGCCCGTGGAGATTAAAGGAGATGAGATAATTGGCCTGCCCGAGGGAGTTTCCCGCAAAGATGTAATTCTTTTTATAGAAAATGATGGCTCATGGTGGGCCGCGAACCCTTCGCCCGAAGTTTGGGAAGAAATAAAGATGTGGCGGACTGACTACATGGATACAAAAGATAAGCGCGAGTAAATACAAAAAGCGCAAGGCATACCCCCTTTCTATGGGTTTTTTGTTTTTTTATAGCCAAAAACGGAGAAATTAACCTGATTTTAGCGGGTATTTTACATGCTTTTGATGGAGATAGCGGGTATTGACAAAATGGATATATGTATGCTATAATTGCAAGTAGAAAATAAACAAGTTAATATAAACACTCTAATCTCAAGGAGAAGCCATGAGAACATTCATTTCTGTTATTTTCGCAATTTTGGTTTTTGTAATTATGTCTATCCAAGTAAACGCCCAGAAAATGGCATGGGGAGGATTCGATTCTACAAGGATTGAGTTTCAACCAGGAGATACCGTTTATTGTTTGAACGCAGATGCTTTCGATCCACATGATACAGACGACGAAAATCGTTTTCTTATGCCGGAGGCGTTCAGAAGGAATGCAAAAGGGTTTCAACTCGGAATTGTTTTTTCCGAAATAAAAACTATTTTCTTTAATGGAAATGGTAAGAAAGTATCAGAGCCTGAATATATAATTAAGGTCGTGGGTCCGGCGGTTTATAAGAAATATGGGTTGAAAACCGGAACAAAATTTTCTGCTTGGAGAATTATTCCTCAACAGAACGTAGTTTATTACCATTTCTGATTCTGATTGCGGGGAAATAAAATTTAAAAAACCGACAGTAATACTGCCGGTTTTTTTATTTTGTGTTTTAGTAATGTTTATCATCGACAATGCCGATATTCTGACGGCAGCGACGGCGGGTTCTTGATAATTTTAAGAGTTTCCTGAAACTTTTTCAGTTTCAGTTGTTCAACCGTTATTCCAAGCATCTTCGCTTCATATGCGTACGTCTGCTCTGTTTCTTGGCGATTCTTTCGTTTTCGCTGTTTTGCTTTAATAACGCTCGCGGCATTTTCCGCTTCTCGCGATTTTACTTCAGCTCGTATGTTGTGCCTTGGCATTACCCACCTCCTTGTTAAGTTGCTGTTTATCTGCGCGGTATAGTAACTCTGTTTGGCAACAAGTGTCAAATGGACGTTGAAATTAATTTCGTGGTACTATGAATATATATAAGAAAGGTCACAAATAAAAAATTTTAAACATTATGAAAGGATACGCAGACAATATTGAGAAGCTCACGCTTGAAAACGAAAATTTCAGGAAAGTGCTTTATACGGCGAAGCATAGCCAGCTGGTTTTGATGTCGCTTAAGCCAAACGAAGAGATCGGTGAGGAGGTGCATGAAAACGTTGACCAATTTTTCCGAATTGAAAAGGGGAATGGGAAAGCGGTGATTGACGGCAATGAGTATGCGATTGCAGATGGAAGCGCAATTATCGTTCCGTCCGGCGCGCGGCACAATGTCATAAATACTTCCATAAGTGAGCCGCTCAAACTTTACACAATTTATTCTCCAGCGAATCATCGCGACGGAGTTGTTCACGCGACAAAGCAGGAGGCGGAAGCGGGCGAAGAAGAACATTTTGACGGAAAGACAACGGAAATGTGAGATAACCAAATTTGCAATTGCCTCGGCTTTCTAGGGGCAATTTTGTTATACCAATAACAAAGAGCGGTAACTATTTTTGAATTTAAAATTGACATAGTAAATAAATAAGTACCATTCCAATTTTTGATGGGATGGGGTAGTATTCTAACTTATGCCTAGCGATGAAATAATTTTGAGATTTGATAATGTGTCTTTTGAATATAGGCACAACAAACGCATCTTTGAGGACGTGAGTTTTTCCGTGCGCCGAGGCATGAAGGTTACGCTTATGGGTCAAAACGGTTCAGGTAAGTCCACGCTTTTTAATCTTATTATGCGAACTATCGTGCCTGAATCGGGCAAGGTAAATATAAACAAAGACCTTTCAATCGCGACGGCGTTGCAAGTCATACCCAGAAAAGAGATTGATGTGACTATCAGGGAATTTTTTGAGAAGCGTTTTTCAAAAAAAACTTATAATATTGACCCATTAATTGACCGCGTGCTTGAGGTTGTGAATATGCCGGCGCCGCACGACAGGATAGTTAAATCGTTTTCGGGCGGACAGCAGGCGCGCCTGCTTCTCGCGTCCGCGCTTATTCAGGACCCGGATATTTTACTTCTTGACGAGCCGACAAATAATTTAGACAGGGCCGGCATAAAGCATTTAACCGAATTTCTAAAAAATTACAAGAAGACCGTTATCGTAATTTCCCACGATGCCGGTTTTTTGAATTCATTTACCGAGGGCGTTTTGTATCTTGATATCTT
>JBBTVZ010000016.1:0-1484 GCA_038062995.1 Patescibacteria group bacterium
CCCGTATCTTCAGAGGTAGAAAAAAATACTAACGCGACAAGCGCAAACGGAAGCAACGACAATACAAAAGCAATAATGGCTAATTTATTTTTTGGCATATCAATAGTATACAACAAACCATATTTAAACTTGATTCATTAGCAATTCCAAGTTTTTCTTTGGCGATAGTTAGAAAAAACGAACGGTTTTCATAATACCTTTAAGTGCATCTTGAATAGCACGATTTTCTTTGTCAGCTTCCGGTTTAATACTTGAATCAGCATAACCGATGGAATGAAGAAAATTGAGATAGAGAAGTCGATTGGTTTCAAAAATCCTAAATCCTTCCCATCTATCCTCATATGCCGAACCGGCATAGGAAAACGCTGTTTGCCCAGAAGTGGACTGGATTGTTTCTAATTCTGGAGAAGCAGACTTTTTGAAGTAATCAAACATTTCATTCCATGTGTAAGTTGTGGAAGAATCGTCTCGGGAGAGCCATTTTCTTCCAGAAGCATTGTAAATCCTTCCGCCAGACCCGCCTAGATCAACACCTACTGCAACTACCGAATCAGAATTTTTCAAATCCGTGATTGAAAAACTAATTTGGTTTGAAGGAATTTGTGATGAGAACATAAGAAAATCTTTACGATCCTTTCTTTCAACTGTCGAAACAGTTTTTCCATTTATCGCAAGCGGATACTTAAATTCGACACCAAAACTATCGTTTCGATACGTTTTCCAATTCGCAGTCTCGTTTGTAAGCGGAGTTTGTGAAGAGATGTTGTCTGTAGTCAAAGATGGTGTTTGTTGTGTTGTGGGTGTATTATTGGTTGCTTGCTCCATTACTGTTGGCGTAACAGGTTTTTTAATGAAAGCAAAATATCCTACTACCCCAACTAACACAACAACTAAAATAATGAGCACTACATTTGCAAATCCCTTTTGATTCATAAGTACATTATAACAAATTAACTTTAGACTTTAAAGTGTCCGCCCACCAGGATTCGAACCTGGGACCGTTCGCTTAAGAGGCGACTGCTCTACCAGCTGAGCTATGGGCGGATGTTTTTATATTATATACCTGAAATTTCTATGTTTGGAAAGGGTGCTTTAAGAATTCCAGAAAATAAGCACGATTGAAATAATGCCGATGATAATGCCGGCGATTTGTATTGTCGTCAGCTCCTCGCGGTAAAAAATAATTCCTATCACTGTTGCGAGGATAGCCGAAACAACTGAAAAAATAATTGCTCCGCGGGCAAGCCCCGAACCGTTTTTAAGTGCAAGGAGCCAAAACATATTTCCTAAAAGATACGCGGCGAGCGCGCCAACCCAGCGTATCGCGAGGCCGTGCATAGACCACTCTTTCGCAAGCACGTCTGCGATTAACTCAAACAGTATTAAAATGGAAATTGGTATAATCCAAGACATATCAGTGCCCCCGCCAGGATTTGAACCCGGAATACGACGTCCGAAGCGTCGCGTGATATCCGTTTCACTAC
>JBBTVZ010000017.1:0-3337 GCA_038062995.1 Patescibacteria group bacterium
ACAGGTTCTTTTCCGGATGGGATAAAAACAAAAACCCTTCGACTGTATATCGTCTAAGGGTTTTTAATTTTTATTACTTTTTTGTTTCGTCCGGCTGTTCCACAAAGACAAGCTCTACTCCGTTTTCTCTTAGAACTTTTTCGCCGTCTAAAACTGCGTACCCGGAGGAAAAATAGCACGTTCTAAATTTTGCATTACCGATTAAATATGCGCAGAATGGACATGGGAATGCTGTTATAAAAATATCAGCCCCCTTAGTGGAAATTCCCCAGCTTGCGGCTTCACTTATCAGTCGTGCTTCCGCATGAAGAACGGTGGAAATATCAATATTAATCCCCCGCTTGAAGCAATTCCTCGGATCTCCGCTGTAGTACGGCTCAAAAGGCGATGGAACGTGCGTGTTCCAGCCGGCTAGAAACATTTCTCCGCCTTTTGCAATAACTGCGCCGATTTGCCTCCACCAGTCAGAACTTTTTTGGCTTTCCTGAAACGCTCTATCTAACATCTCCGCAACGAATCCGGAATACGGGATTTTTTTTATGTGGGAAATGTCTTTATTTACGACCGAATTTTTTCTATCCCACCGCAGAAACACCGGAGAAAATTTCACACTACAACCCAGAAGATACCTATCGGCTAATTCACGACAGACGTCTTCGTCCGGCATAATGAACGTATAATCGTATTTTCTAATTTCCGCCAAAGAGTGGGGGTCTAATATAAAAACATTTTTCGGTTCAAACAAACCCAAACCTTTAATTGCGGCGGCTACCTGACTAGGAGTAAGAGCGCGAATTTCTTTTTTAAGATAACCGCCCCCCAATTCTCCTATGAGTTCCGTTCCGATGAGATACAATGATTCAACTTCGTGGTCGCTTCTTAGAAAATTGATATATCCATTATGAATCACCGGGATATACGCAATAATAACTTTTTTCATTCTATTTTCCCTCCTCCATCTCCAGAAATTGAATTCAGGAATGTCATCACTTCCTGCACTTTTTGTTTTACTTCCTCTATCGGCCCGACCAGGATTTTCCTGATCTTCGCTGTTGTTGAGGTCGTCGCCTGCGGTTCCAAAACTATTACTTCTCCGCAATAGTTTTTTTCAAGTTCTTCCACCTGTTCCGGGGTATATGTCCCCTGTGTCGCTATGAGAACATCAGGTTTTACGGTTTTGATAAGTTTCCATCTTTCCTGCTCCGGTTCTTTCAAGAAAACGACGTCCGCGTGCCGCGAATGGCAAAGAATTTCCATACGCTCGTCTTGGTGCACAATTGGGCGATTTGGCCCCTTTTTCCCTCTGACTTTTTCATCGCTATCAACACCGACAATCAAAAGGTCGCCGTGCCCCCGGGCATTTTCGAGATATCTCAGATGGCCGATGTGGGTCATGTCGTACGTTCCCGATGTCAAAACTACTTTCAGCCCTAACATCCTTATAGCAGCGACAATTATGGTAATCTCTTCGTAATCTCGCACGATCCTTCTTCCTATATTTGAACCGGGACCGAAAAGATCATGAAAAATAGCTTTCTTATTTGCACCATCTTGTTCCATGTTTTTCTCCTCTCTGTAGATTTTTATAGACTGTTTGCCTTATTTTTTTTGTTTAAAAACTAGCATCACCTTAAACCAAACCGCTCCGGCTTGCAAGCCGGAGCGGTTTTTCTACAAATCCGCCAACTGTTCACTTTTTTAGTAATCCATCGGGGGCATGCTGCCGGCATGGTCGTGGTTGCCTTCTTTCTTTGGCACATCGGTTA
Organism: Patescibacteria group bacterium; assembly: GCA_038062995.1. Lineage (GTDB taxonomy): Bacteria > Patescibacteriota > Minisyncoccia > UBA6257 > GWB1-50-10 > JAUSHK01. Next base: position 1,767 of record JBBTVZ010000017.1, read on the forward strand.
CCGCCGCGCCGATTGTGAGATAGGTGCTTGCAACAGAGACTGCATTTACGAGCGCCATCTTTACCACCTTGAGCGGGTCAATAATCCCTGCTTCTTTGAGGTTCTGAACCTTATCCGTTACCGCATTGAAGCCGATCCACCTATTTTTCTTTTCCATCTGCTCTTTTTTAATCTGTTCAATAATTTTATCCGGAGACTCGCCGCTGTTTGCCACGATTGCCCTAATGGGAGCCTGAATGGTTTCATTCATAATCGCCATTGCGTCTCCCTGCGCTGTTTCCGAAAAAGCGTTAAAAAGCGCGACACCACCGCCAGGAACAATGCCTTCCTCCATTGCGGCACGAGTCGCGGCAACCGCATCTTCTACACGCTGTTTCAGTTCTTTTTGGGCAGATTCGGTAGGCGCGCCAACACGAAGCACGGCAACGCCGCCAGAAAGTTTTCCAAGCCGCTCCTGAAGTTTTTCTTTATCGTAATCGGAATCGGTTTTCTTAATTTGCGCTTTGAGCTGAGCGATTCTGTCGTCAATCGCCTTCTTTTCCCCTTTTCCGCCAACAATTGTCGTCGCATCTTTATTTGAAACAACGCGACTGGCGTGTCCGAGATGCGCTAGTTCAACACTCTCGATTTTTTTGCCCAAATCTTCCGAGATGAGCTCCGCCCCAGTCACAATGGCAATATCCTGAAGCATTTCCTTTTTTCTGTCGCCAAAGCCGGGTGATTTTACCGCGAGTACATTAAAAATGCCGCGTAGTTTGTTTACCACGAGCGTCGCGAGCGCCTCCCCTTCAATTTCTTCCGCGATGATAACAAGTTCTTTCTTCCCGCTAGTTACAATTTTTTCCAAAATAGGCAAAAGTTCCTGCACCGACGAAATTTTTCTGTCGGTTACCAAGATATACGGGTCTTCAAGCGCGGCTTCCATCCGTTCCTGATTCGTAATCATATACTGCGAAACATATCCGCGGTCGAATTGCATACCTTCAACTATTTCATATGAATTGCCGACAGTGTTTGAGTCCTCAATCGTTACCACTCCCTCGCCGCCTACTTTTTGCATCACCTCGGCAATAAGCTTGCCGATTTCTGCATCTTTCGAGGAAAGTGTTGCGACTTCCTCAACTTTTTTATTGTCGTTGATAACCTCTTTCTGTTCCTCAAGTTTTTTAATAACTACCTCGCTCGCTTTGCGCAATTCCTCGGCAAGGCGGATAACATTGTGGCCTTTCTCGCGGACTGCTTTCTCGCCGGCTTCAATCATCGCGTGCGCAAGCACTACCGCGGTAGTTGTGCCGTCACCGACGCTGTCGTTTGTTTTCTCCGCCGCCTGCTTGATAAAATCGGCGCCGAGATTTTCGTATTTTCCTTCAAGTTCTATCTCTTTCGCGACTGTTACTCCGTCAAATGTAACCTGCGGAGTTCCGTAGCCTTTTTCGATAACAGCTGCGCGCCCGCGCGGACCGAGCGTCATGCGAACCGCTTCCGCGAGCGTATCAATGCCTTTCTTCATCGCCGCCCGCGCCTCTTCATTGAATAAAATTTGTATTGCCATAAAATTTTGACTTATAACG
>JBBTVZ010000018.1:0-1470 GCA_038062995.1 Patescibacteria group bacterium
TTTTATGAGCATGCCGCGCATTGAACTATTTCCAATCACGGATTCAAGCGCGGAAACTTGCTCTCCTATTTTCCACGGGTCAGTAAGCAACGCCGAGCTTCCTAAAATCTCCGGAATGGACGACCTGTTTGAAGAGATAACCGGCGCTCCGCACGCCTGCGCTTCAAGCGGAGGAAAACCAAATCCTTCAAAGAATGACGGGTATATAAAAGCCTCGCACGCGTTATAGAGAAAACGGATTTCTTCAAACGACGCGTTTCCCCAAAACACTATGTCATTTTCAAATCGCGAACTTTTTGCTTCTCTAAAAATTGTATCATAGAGCCACCCTTTGCGTCCGACGATTACAAGCTTCAAATCGCTGAATTGCGGCTTTTCTTTTAATATAGAGAACGAACGTATAATACTTGGTATGTTTTTTCTCGGTTCAAGCACCCCGACAAAAAGCAGAAACGGCGCTTCAAGTTTGCAGGTTTTTCTAAAATCAGATATTAATTCTTTCTCTTCAATCTTCTTGTAAAACGGGTTTATCCCGCAATGCACGGTTACTATTTTTTCTCTCGGAATTGAAAGTGTGTTTTCTATATCCATCGCTGTAAAATCTGAATCCGCTATTATCCTATCTGCCTTGAGCGCTTGCCGGCGATATGATTGAAACCAAAACCAGAACCGCGAACGGAGCATGTAGAATTCCGGAAAATGAATGAATGAGAGGTCGTGGAATGTGATTATCCGCTTTGTCTTTTTTGAAGTTGAAAGGATATTAATGTTCGGACTGAAAACTATGTCCGCACGCGCGTATGCATCAACATTCGGCATTCGCGCCACCAAGAATGAGAGGTTTAAAAACTTATTCGGCAAACGCCACTTTAATCTTTTTACTTTTTCTTTTTTTTCCCACTGGCTCGGAAAAAATGGCTCACGCAGTCCGTTTGTAAAAAAAGTGTATTCGTTCTCCGAATCAATTTCAAATAAATACTCAATAAGTAAACGCGTATATTCTTCTATGCCTGATGTTTTTCCTCTGCCTAGTACGCGCGCGTCAATAAGAATTTTTTTCATTTTTAAAAATCACGCCTCATCTGTCTTAAATCCGCAACAATTCAAACAAGAGAGCAGATTCTTTTTAAAATTCTCCTTTGAAAATCTCTGGGCTTCTTTTGATATGTACTTTCTATCCCACTTTATTTTCATACTCTCTCCGATTGCCTGCATCACCGCTTCGGGTGTTTGTTTATCGAATAAAATACCAGTCCTGCGATTAAGAACGATCTCTGGGCCTCCGCCTACGTTATACGCGATAACCGGCGTTCCGCACGCCTGCGCTTCCGCGGCTACTAATCCGAAATCCTCGATTTGCGGGAAGATAAACGCTTTCGCTCCGCTGTATAATTTCCGCAGTTCCTCGTCTTTTGGATGTGGAATAAATTTCACATAACTTGGGTCGGCGAGTTTTTCTAACTTTTCAAA
>JBBTVZ010000019.1:0-1503 GCA_038062995.1 Patescibacteria group bacterium
ATTGAATTAATTCCGCCTCCTTCTTTTTTATCCTTACCTCTTAAAAGCTCAAACACTATAAGAGCAATACCGCCCAAAAAAAGCATCAGCACGACAATACTGTCGCTTCCCAAAAGATATGTTTTGATAAGGCGGTACAATACAAAGCCTATGGCAGCCGTCGGTAAAAACGCGACAATTATTTTTTTCCATATAATCCGTTCAATGAATAACGCGCGCCAGTAGAGAATCACGACTGAAAGTATCGCGCCAAGCTGGATTATAATGGTAAAACTTTTCAAAAATTCAGAACGCTCTATGCCAAGAAATACCTGTGAAAGTATGAGATGTCCAGTAGAAGAAATTGGAAGAAACTCTGTAATCCCCTCAACGACACCAAGAATAATTGTTTCAAAATAACCCATGAGAATACATTATTCTATCACAAAATTTATACTGATAATAAAACCCCGCTGTACGGCGGGGTTTTATTATCAGTCGTTTGTTGTTTTTTATTTCAACGCGAATGAAAGTCCATAGAAAACGGCGAACACAGCCCACATCACAATAGTCGCCGCAACATTATTCTCCGCGATTGTCGAAAGCGCGCTTGCAAATAGATGACTCTCTCGGTCAATAACAGTAAGTTTTGACTCAACAGGCGCCTTGCTTGAAACTTTGCCAGTAATCTGGTTGTTTTCAAATCCAAATACAGCAGTTCCATTTTTCTTTGGAGTAAACGTGACTATGACAAACACCTCTGAACTTATAAGTTTTTCTGAATAGCGGGCTGTTCTTTCAAGAACTCCGGGAATCGCATCATTACTCTCCGAACCACCCAAAACAGGTTCCCATCCATTCGCATATTCAATTGACTTTATGGTTACTAAATCGCTCGGATAAATAAGCTGCATCTGAGCAAGGTTTGTCACACATTTACCGGGATGCGCCACAACTACTAAATTGAAATCCTTCCCGCGGGAAATAGTGACATTTTCAGGAAGAAGCGAGAACCATGCCTGCGATGTGCATGTCGAAGTGCTTGTTGCTACCGACAACTTTTTAATAATAACCGGCTTTTTAGTTGTTGCTTTCGGCAAAGAAGAAGTTGACACGCCAAGAACTTCTCCTGAAATAAGCCAAATAGTAGATGACGTATTACCTATAATAGTGCTGGAAGCGTCTCTAAATTGCGCGTATACAGTTTTAAATCCGCCACCGCTGATTAGAACCCACGTAGTTGACGTCGCGTAAGGACCCCAAACAGCGTCCGAGAAATCTACAAGATTTGAGATTTTCATCTCACTTGCATTAGGAGCCGAGATTGAAAGATTCACAACACGGCTTTCTGTGCTTGTCGCGCCGTTATTAATACTAAGTGAAATGGACGACGTCGCAATTGCAGTTGTTACATTGTCCGGAACAATAGATACCGTTCCCGAACCGCCACCACCCCCTCCGCCTCCACCACCCCCTCCGCCTCCACCGCCTCCGCCGACAGAATTAGTTGTGCCAGAAGTTGTC
>JBBTVZ010000020.1:0-4240 GCA_038062995.1 Patescibacteria group bacterium
AAGCTGAATATCTTGTTGAAACAGAATTTATTTTTCCGTCTTTCCAATGCTGGGCTGTTCCGGGGTTAACGAGAAAAAAGTTTGACACAGCACCACCGTCTGACTCAAGCAATCCCTGAATCTTCGTTTTTGTGGCAGGAATAGTAACATCAAGGCCTTCTTTATACAAATCTGGCTGCGATGAAAATCGCGCAACAAATCCTGGCCACGAGCCGTTTTTATCAGAATAAACGAAGTACGTAAAATCTGGCTCAAAATATTTCGTTACGTCGCCTGCGAATGTTTGCGGGGCCAGTAATTGCGCAAATTCTGCAAATAAGATAATTACGCCTTTTCCATCAGGCTCTCCGGCGCGGAAAACAACCTCTTTGAGTATTGGAACGTCAACAGACGTAAAGGGAATCGCCTCTTTTAATGAAGCTATGGAAAACATACGCATTGGCGCTTCTGTAGTTGCGTCAGCCGCAACACTGAAAAGCGACGTATGCGTCAGGACTTTCGACGGCGGAACAATAGGTTGCAGAGGAGTTTCAGGCGGGGTTACTGGAGTTGTCGGCTCTACTGGCGGCGGAGTTGTTACTACAATTGATGGAACTTGAGGCGTAACAGATGGGGAAAAATACGGATATATAAAGAAATATCCAGCAAGCCCGATCGCGACTACTATGAGAAACGCGACTATGCCTTTAACGGCGCCGCTTCCGGATTTTATAGGTTCTGGAGGAAATTGTTGCTCCATTGGAGCTGGAGATGAAGGAACTCCTCCACTAAAACTAAACGATTCTTTTGTTGGGAGATTGTTTGGTGGTTGTGAAAAAGGAGATTGAGTTTTTGGTGGAATAGGAGCGGCAGGTTGAGTAGATGGAATTGGTGTTTGTGAAGAAGGAATATTTTTTTCAATTGATGGAGTGTAAGGAATTGGCGCTCCTCCCCCGCTGTCTTTCATAGATTTAATATCTGAACTCATTGTTCGCATCGTCGCATTTTGAATTGGAGGCGCAAGAGGAACCTCGCCTTCCCCAGTGCTGATTGTGCGGTTGCCTTGCGGAATCCCCCCGCCAGGGAAAGTATTATTATCCATTACCACTATTATACCACCACGCAATCCGCGTGCTTGTGGATAATATAAGTTATTTAGCGAGAGCCTTAAGAGAGAGTCCAATTTTGCCTTCAGGGTCGGCGCGAATTACTTTCGCGGTAACATGGTCGCCAACGTGGAGTACCTCCTCAACGCTTTTTGTAAAGCCGTTTTTAAGTTCAGAAACATGAATCATTCCGTCTTTTCCGCCACCGAGGTCTACAATAGCTCCAAATTCCAATATTTTTATGACAGTCCCTTCTATTATTTCACCAATCTCTATATCGCGCGTAAGATTTTTTACAATACTAAACGCCTTTTCGACTGCTGCGTGGTCTGTTCCTGAAACAAAAACAGTGCCATCGTCTTTCTCCTGCTCAATATCTATAGAAACTCCCTCTCCGCAGTCTGAAATAATCGCCTTAATTGTTTTTCCTCCTGGGCCGATTAATAATCCGATTTTATCCTGCGGAATTAAAAGTTTCATGATTATCGGCGCGTATTTTGAAATGTTTTCGCGATAGTGAGGAAGTGCCTTTTCCATAACGTCTAATATTTGCGCCCGAGCTTTTTGGGCTGCAATAAGCGCCTCGGTAAAAATCTTTTCATTGATTCCATTAATTTTTACGTCCATCTGTATAGCGGTTATACCATCTCTTGTTCCCGCAACTTTGAAATCCATATCGCCATAATGGTCCTCCGGTCCCTGAATGTCGGTGAGTATTTTGTATTCTCCCACTTGCCCCGCCTGCCCGCCGAAGCCTAGGCGTAGGCGGGAACCTGCCGAAGGGTTAGACATTAGTCCGATTGCGATGCCTGCAACATGTTTTTTTATCGGAACGCCCGCATCCATAAGCGAAAGGCATGCGGCGCAGGTTGATGCCATTGAAGAAGAGCCGTTTGAAGAAAGCGTTTCAGCGACTACGCGAATCGTGTAAGGAAATTCCTCTTTTGACGGCAATAAATTGATAATCGCTTTTGATGCTAGCGCGCCGTGACCGATTTCCCTTCTACCTGGTCCGCGCGATGACTTAGTTTCCCCTGTTGCAAAGCTCGGGAAATTATAATGAAGCATAAAATGCCTCTTCCCTGAAAATTCTATTGTTTCAACAAGCTGTTCCAACGCGGGCGAGCCAAGTGTTGTAACCGCGAGGATTTGCGTCGCTCCGCGCATAAAAATTGCCGAGCCGTGAAGCCGTTCAAAAGTTCCCACTTCCGCGTATAAATCGCGCACTTCGTCAAATTTTCTGCCATCGGGGCGTTTGTTGTGCTTGATTGCCTGATTATGAACGAATTCATCAACCTCGTTTTCAAAAATTCCTTCAATATGCGATTTTTCAACTCCTTCTTCCTTGTCAGCTTTTATAAATAATTCTTTTTTAAGAGTATCAAGTCCGTCCTTTTCACTCATAGAGCTTTCGATTCTCCCGCTCAAAAAGCTTCGGACGAATGACAGTGTTTTCTCGTCTGGTTTTGAAAAAAGATCGTTTTCTTTTTTCTTTCCAATTTCAGCAGCAATCATTTTCTGGAAGTTTATGAGGTCTTTTATATCTTTATGCCCCTTATTGAAAAGTTCCAGCGCGAAGTTTTCCTGAACCTCCTTTCCCTCAAATTCAATCATATTTATCTTATCCTCGGTTCCCGCGAAAAACGATAAATAAAAATCAGAAGATTCTCGAGATTCCGATGAAAAAAGTTTAACGCCGGCGACTGGCCCGTTCCAAGGAATATTTGAAACACACAAAACCGCGGATGCGGAAATAAGCCCTATCACGTCTGGGTCGTTCTTTTCATCGTATGAAAGTATTGTTACAACAACGCGGACTTCCCTGCGTAGGCGCTGGTCGAAAAGCGGACGGATTGCGCGGTCAATAAGACGAGCAGAAAGAGTCGCTTCGTCTGATGCCCTTCCTTCACGCCTGATAAAACGACTTCCAATAATTTTTCCAGCAGCGTAAAATCGCTCTTCGTAATCAACGGAAAGCGGAAAGTAATCTCCATTGGTTTCTTCTTTTCCCATTACCACCGTAACAAGAACTGCCGTGTTTCCATATCTTCCGACAACCGCGGCATTTGCCTGTCCTGCGAGTTCAGAAAACTCTAAACTTATTTCCTCGCCGTTGAGCGTGGTTTTGTATATTTTGCGATTAAGATTCATCTATTAAATTTCCAGTTGCTAATTTCAGTTACTTCCTCATTTGCTTCCTCTTGTTTATTTTAAGAAGAATTTTCGGGATATTCTCAATTTCAGTAAACGTATCGGCCGCTTCCTTGAGTTTAGCCGAAGCAGTTCTAGAAAATGCCGCGACCTCAACCTGTTTCCCGAGTCCTAAACGGAGATATTCAATAAGCGGAACGAAATCACCGTCGCCCGTGACGAGAATTATTACGTCAAGAGATTGCGCCGCGCGGATTGCGTCAACAGCAAGCCCTACGTCCCAGTCCCCCTTCTTCATTCCGCCTGCAAATACCTGCAAGTCTTTTACGCGCAAATCAATTCCGGCATTCTTGAGAGCGTCAAAAAAGGAATCTTCACCGAGCGCGGTTTCACTTTTCACAACATAAGCAAAAGCCCGTAAAAGCGGGCGTTCTGAAACAAGCGACTTCATTAATTCTTGAAAATTTACACGCGAGTTAAAAAGATTTCTTGCAGAGTGATAGATGTTCTGAACGTCAATGAAAATCCCCACTCTATGATTTGGATAAATTCGCATACAAAGTTATGATTCTAGTGAAAGTTTCTTGGCTATTTTTATGTATTTCTTTTCGTCCGTCTTATGGAGATACTGAAGAAATTTTCTTCGCTTGCCGACCATCATAATGAGTCCGCGCCGGGAATGATGGTCCTTTGCGTGTTTTTTGAGGTGGTCCGCAAGCTCGCTGATGCGCTTGGTAAGAAGTCCAATTTGGACTTCTGCTGAGCCGGTATCCTTTTCATGTTTTTGACTCTCTTTAATAACTGTCTGTTTCTTTCGTTTTGTAAGCATAATTAATATATTTCTATCGTACCTCAATTCATTTTGCTTGTCAAAATTTAGTCTGAAATAGTGCTTGCCCCGTTAGAAACAGGCACCGACGGGTTACGTCGGGGCCGTAGCCCGGTTTCTAACGGGTGTCGCACAATAATATACAATAAAAACATGACAGAAATTGAAAAGTTGG
>JBBTVZ010000021.1:0-19251 GCA_038062995.1 Patescibacteria group bacterium
AGCATGCCGCGGTGAATACGTTCTCGAGTCCTGTACTCACCGCCCGTCAAGTCAGGGGAGCTGGGATTACCTAAAGCCTCGTTTACGGGGTTAGGGTAAACTCGGTGACACGGACTAAGTCGTAACAAGGCACGGGTAGCGGAAGCTGCTCGTGGATCAATTATATTCGTCGATACACTGCATTTTTTGCATTTTGTATACTGTTAAAGGTGTTAGCCGATCCCCATTAGAAATGGGGCGAGCTCCGAGAATATTCGTAATAAATTTATGAAGATTTCTAACGGGGCAAGAAACCTTCATGTCTCGGCTCGCCAGCTGTCGCAAACGCTATGGCTGGTAAATTGGGGCAACTGAAAAAATTTTTAACTAAAATACAAACTTAAACTCAATTGTGGTTAATAAGGAGGTAGTCTATAATACTTAAAATGCCTGAAATAAAAAATATACTTCTTGTAGAGGATGAGCCGCTTTTGGGAAATCTTCTAAAACAGCGGCTTGAAAAAGAAGGAATAAGCGTAGTTTTAAAAAAAGACGGTGAGGAGGCATTAACAACTTTGCGCGAATTCAAACCCGACCTTATTCTTCTAGACATAATTTTACCTAAAATTTCCGGATTTGAGGTTCTTGAAACATTGAAAGCCGACCCGCAACTTGAGCGCGCGCCGGTTATTATTGTTTCAAACCTCGGGCAGGACAGCGACGTGGCCAGAGGACAGGCATTGGGAGCTATCCAATATTTTATAAAAGCGAAACTTTCCATTGAAGATTTGATAGAGCAGGTAAAGCTTCTATTACAGATGAAATAGCGTTTGTGTTATAATTACTGCAGATGAAATAGCGTTTGTGTTATGTTTATTTTAGAGGTATTTTTTCATGCAAATCAAAAAAAATAACCCCAGTTCAAAGAAAGGTTTTACCCCAACACCAGAACGAGGCGTTGCACCACAGGCGCAGCATTTTAATGCGCCTCGTTTGGTGAGGGGGTTTACGCTTATTGAGCTTCTTGTCGTAATAGCGATTTTAGCCGTCCTTGCGACAGCCGTCGTTCTGGTTTTAAATCCCGTAGAGCTGATAAAACAAGCGCGCGATTCCACGCGCATTTCTGATTTGGCGGCGTTGAACAGCGCGATTGCTCTCTATTTGTCCGATTATGCAAGCCCGGCGTTTACCGCTACGGGAAAATGCACTAGCGGGACAACAAAACCGACAAATATGTCGCAAGCGTGCACAAATTCCACATCAACATTAGTGGATGGCAATGGCTGGGTTCCTATAAACTTTACATCAATTTCATCCGGCTCGCCTTTAGCAAAGCTGCCAATGGATCCGAATAATGGTTCTACAAACTGCGCAGGAACTGTGAATGTTTGTTCGTATGTATTTGCCAGCAATACAAGCGAACAGTATGAGTTGGATGCCAATATGGAAAGCACAAAGTATGGCACTAGCGGAGGCGCCGATGTGGAATCAAACACAAAAGACGGCGGTGACGACAATGATTGGTATGAAATAGGCAGTGACATTCTCAGCCTTTAGTCGCGTTACAAAACTCAATATGTTTTGTCTGCACAACTTTCTAAATATATTTGGAAAGTTGTGTTATTGAGGGTTTTATTTAGGTGAAGTGAAAACGTAAAATATTAATCTGCTAACCCCGCCCTCTAAGCATATTGCTATTGTTTATTTATATAGTATTGCCAAACTTGTCTCTGTATAGGAATGGAAAGATACAAAGATACAATCGCGAGCATAGAGGGCGGGGTGCTGGCATTTATGGTAAAATTTATATTGTAAGGAACTCATAAATTTTAAGAAACATCGCATGATTAACCTTCCAGCCGAAAAACTTCACGACATATTGATTAATGCCGGTATTTTCGACGAACAGACGTTTAAAACAATCAGCGACGAAGCGGAGCATAAACAGCAAAATATCGGCGAAATTATCTTGTCTCGCGGTCTTATCAGTAAGGATTATTTTTATACTCTTATAGCTAAAGCGCTTGGCGTTGAACAGGTTAATTTAAACAGCGTACCTATTGACGAAGCCGCGTTGCGTTTGTTGCCGGAGGATATAGCGCGAAAAAAGAAAGCTATTGTATTCGGGAAAAATCCAACGACGGGGAAATTTAAAATAGCGATGGAAGACCCGATTGACCTTGAAACGATTGATTTCCTGGAATTAAAACTTGGCGGAGAAGTTGAATTATATCTTGCGGACGAAGAAGACTTCAATAAGGGCTTTTCGCTTTACGAGCGCAAGCTTACGCAGGATTTTAAAACAATTATTGAAAAAAGCATTCAGGAATCTTTGCGCGCGAAGGCCCGCGGCGTGTCGCTCGAAGAAACAGCGCAAGATCTTCCGATTGTGGCAATTGTTGACAATCTTCTTTCATATGGAGCCTCATCAAGGGCGTCGGATATTCACTTTGAGGTTTTTGAAGACACTGTTATGGTTCGCTACAGAATTGACGGCATTCTTCATGAAATTATAAAAATGCCGAAGGAGATTCATCCCGCGATAGTAGCGCGCATAAAAATTCTTTCAAGTTTGAGAATTGACGAGCACACGCATCCGCAGGACGGCAGGTTCCGTTATAAAGTCGGTGGAACAGTCGTTGATATCCGCGTTTCCATAATACCGACTTTTTACGGCGAGAAAATGGTCATGCGTCTTTTAACCGCGGCGCAAAAGCCGCTATCATTCGCGGAGCTGGGAATTTTTGACAACGGAGCAAAGCTTATATATGAAGCAATTGAAAAAACATACGGCATGGTGCTTGTATGCGGACCGACAGGTTCCGGAAAGACAACGACGCTCTACTCAATAATGAATGTTTTAAACAAACCGGAGGTGAATGTCGTGACTGTCGAAGACCCGATTGAATATGACATGATATACGTCAATCAGGTGCAGGTAAATCCGGCGGCGGGAATAACGTTTTCTTCAGGACTTCGCTCGATTCTCCGCCAGGACCCGAATATTATCATGGTCGGTGAAATCCGTGATGGCGATACAGCGAATATTGCAGTGCAAGCGTCTTTAACTGGCCACCTGGTGCTTTCAAGCTTGCACACAAACGACGCCCCGACGGTTATCCCTCGTTTGATTGATATGGGCGTTCCGGCATTTCTTGTTTCCGCTGTTATAAACGATATTATCGCGCAGCGTCTTGTAAGGCGTATTTGCCTTGAATGTATCGAGTCGTATATACCAGACCCGCAAGTGAACACTGTTATAGAAAGAGAACTGCGCGATTTGGGTATTGACCCAAAAACCGTCAGGCTTTCTAAAACATTCTATCGCGGCAAGGGATGTTTGGTTTGTAATAAAACAGGGTTTATCGGCCGCATGGGAATCTTTGAAATTATGAACATATCAGAAGCGATACGAAAACTTATAATCAGCAGCGAGTTCAATATGGATAATTTAAGAAAGCTGGCGAGAAGCGAGGGAATGTCAAGCATGTTTGAAGACGGGCTGAAGAAAGTCGAACGCGGACTCACGACTATTGAAGAGGTGTTTAGAGTTATCAGGGAATAGTTTCGATGCGAATATACGAATGTACTAATGATACGAATGAAGTACAATTATGAAATGAATAAGCAAGTATTCGCATAGTTCGCATTATTAGTATATTCGCATCGATATTATGAAATTTAAATACATCGCATCACAGCCGGACGGCAGGATAATTGAAAACGAAATCAACGCGAAAGACGTCAATGAAGTTTTGACTCTTTTATCGAAAAGCGGGCTTAAACCGGTGAGTGTCCGGCCCGCAGAAAGCAGTGTCTCAAAGGCGCTGTTTCAAGGAAAAATAACAATATCCGACCAAATTTTCCTTTCAAAATACCTTGCGCTCATGTTGAAGATTGGAACAGGGCTTATGGAAGCGGTTAATATTCTTATTGCTGATTTCACCAAGCCGTCAATCAAGAACGTTCTTATAGAAATACGCTCCTCGCTTGAGAAAGGAAACCCTTTTTATACGACATTTGCAAAGTATCCGAGAGTTTTCAGCCAGGTATACACAAACCTTATACGTGCCGGAGAAGCGTCGGGAAACCTTGAAAAAGTGTTTGAAAACCTTACAGACATGTTGACGCGCCAAAAGGAATTACAGGACCAGATTAAAAGCGCGCTTATATATCCAGCCCTGCTTTTCGCAGGTTCGGTCGCGATTTTGATTTTTTTGGTAACATTCGCGTTACCTAAGATAGCAAACGTGTTCTTGCAAGGCGGATTTGAACCGCCCTTGTTTTCAAAAATAGTTTTTACCGTAGGGCTGTTCTTCAATGACAATATGTTTTTGATTTTTGGCAGTTTGTTGTTTTTAATCTTTTTTGCTTTATACACATACAAAACTTCAATAGCATTCAAGAGATTGATTGCGAGTCTAGTTGATGAAATTCCAATGATTCGCGAAGTTGTGAGAAAAATCGCCCTCCAACGATTTGCGTCTATTCTTGCGTCGCTTGTTAAAGCCGGTATGCCGATAACGGAAGCGCTTGATATAACGGCGCAGGCCGTGGGAAATATAAACCTTAAAATTGCCCTTACGCGCATATCAAAAGAAGGTATCGCAAAAGGGCTTACAATAGGCGAAGCATTCAAGCGCGAGCCGTTTTTTCCGCAGACAGTCGCAAACCTAATGGCGATTTCTGAACGGGCGGGACATTTAGAAGAAGTATTGGGAACGCTTGCGGACTTTTATATGAAAGAAATCGACAGTTCTGTAAAGCAACTCGTCTCATTCCTAGAGCCGGTGCTTCTGCTTTTTATTGGCGTAGTAATTGGAACAATTGCGTTAGCAATCATCATCCCGATTTATCAGCTTACGACGCAGTTCTAGGAATGAATAGTATTGATACCAATATACGAATGTACTAATCATACGAATGCGGCAGACTTAATTCGCATCATTCACGTAATTCGCATATTCGCATCGCTACCAGTTGTTAAAATTCCAACATTAAAAATTGATTAAAAATTATAAATTAAAAATTAAAAATTCCAACGGCTTTACCCTCATCGAACTCCTCGTCGTGGTTGGGCTTATGGTTACACTTACAATTGTCGGCGTGATTGCTACAGGCAGATATCAGGGAAGCCAAGGTATTAAAAACACGCTTAAAGAAATATCATCTGCTATAAACAACACAAGAAAGCGCTCGGTTGCGCAGGAGAGCGGTTATGCTTGGGGAATGCGGTTTGTAAATACAACATCATCGCAACGATACGAAATTTTTAGAGGCGCAAGTTATGCTCTAGGCACTGTTCAAAATACCTATCCTTTATCAATACGCGGAATGAAATTTTCAAATCCGTTTACTTCAAGCACGATTGATTTTGCGTTTGCAGCTAGGACAGGCACGCTCTCTGCAAAACAAGCAGTGTCTATAGTAACCGGAGCTGGAGACTTTTTTATGGGTGATATTGTTGCAAACACGCTTGGAAATATAGTTACGCGTTTTGAAAATGGAATTGTCGGATACTGGCATTTTGATGAAGGAGTAGCGACAACCACGTATGATGCCTCGGGACAAGGCAATAATGGGACGGCGACAAACAGTCCGACATGGCTTTCCGGTTCGAACTGCAAAGCAGGAGGATGTCTAAGTTTTGTCGGCGGAAGCAGTCAATATGTAACGATTGGAGACCCGACAGGCGGAGAACTCGATTTTGGAAGCGCTACAGATTTTTCCATTGCAGGATGGTTTAAGCGCGCAAGCGGGATCTCTGGAATAGAAATTATAGTTTCAAAACGAGACGGAGTTGCGTCGACTAATGCTGGTTATGAAATCGGATTACGCAGTACTGGAAACCTATACGCGAGGATTGCCGACGGAACTACAGAAGTTTTAACAGCGGACGACGGGATATCAGAAGCTGACGGATCATGGCATTTTTTTGCAGTTACATTTGATAGAGATGGGAATGTCACGCGTTATGTCGATGGCTCGGCATATGGAGCGACAATAGCCGAAAGCTCAGTGAACTCGATAAATAATAGCATCTCATTCAAGATTGGAAGCCGGACAAACGGAATTTCGGAAACAGATTCTCCAATAACAGGCTCAATAGACGAAGTCCGTATCTATAATCGCACGCTCACGGCGGCAGAGGTGCTAAGCATATATAACGATTTAAAATAATTTTCAATTACCAATTATCAATTTTCAATTTTCAATTTTCAATGAATGATTCAATGAACCAATTTTCAAACATCAGAAACACCCGGAAGGCATCCGCCAGCCGGCGGATGAAAATTGTAAATTGTAAAATTGAAAATTCTCGAGCGTGGAACGCTCGAGCTGGCCAGTCCCTCGTCGAAGTACTTGTCGGTTTATCAATTGGAGCAATCATGATAGGCGCGGCAACAATCGCGATTTCAAGCATTTTGCGTTCAAATGTCGGAATAGAAAAAAATCAATCAGCCTCAATGCTCGGTCAGGAAATTATAGACAAGACAAATTCGTGGAGCGGAGAAAGCTGGCAAAACTTATATGGGCTCACCAAAGGAACAAGCACGCAATATTATTTGAACGCATCCGGCTCGACTCTTTTTGTTATTAATGGAAAAGAAGGAGTTTTAGACAACGATGTTACAAATGGGCTTGTCGGTGAGTGGAAATTTGATGAAGTTCAGACATCGACCAGCACAACAACCTACGATGCGACAGGAAACAATAACCACGGTACGTTGTCGGGTGGTCCGACGCGTGCCTCGTCAACCTGCAAAATAGCAAATTGTTTGAGTTTTGATGGGATAAATGACTATGTAACCATAGGAGATATAAACAATCTAGACGCATCCACTGCATTCACAGTTTCTGCGTGGGTGAACAGACAAGGGGATTCGGTTTCAGGTGGGGCTGGGACGATAGCTGGTAAATGGAATACAGCTGGTGCAAGTGGATGGTTTATTGAGGTAATGGATTCTGGCGACGCGAATCCGAACGCATTCCGGTTTTTTGTGTCCGGCGTTTCAGATACCAGTTTATACGCGACAACAACATTTAGTAACAGTACGTGGTATAACATTTCGGCTGTGTATGATGGTTCAAATAAATATATTTACATAAATGGCGTAGCAACTTCCGAACTGACGACAGGAACTCCGACAACTACAAACGACCCATTTCAAATTGGTTTTAATACAGGAAGCGGTGACGGAAACAATTACATGAATGGTCTTATTGATGACGTTCGCGTTTATAACCGAGCTCTCTCGGCTGATGATGTAAAGCGCCTGCATAACAATAGGATTTTCATGAGGTGGTTTTCTGTAGAAAATACGTGCAGAACGACGGATTCGTCAAGCACGATAAGCGGCGTATCGCCGTGCGATGCTGGGTCAAGCGACGACCCGTCAACGCAAAAGGTTACGGCGACAGTGGAATGGGATAGTGGAGCGGTAACAACACAGTCGTCCTTAGTTGGTTTTGTAACAAGGTGGAAAAACGCGATATTTAGACAGACAAATTGGACAAGTGGAGTTGATGCAAGTGGAACATATACGGATTCTACAAATTACTATTCTAGTTCAAGTAATGTTAATACAACAAGTTCTTCCGGCTCGATAAAATTGCAAGGAATATAAATTAAGAGTTGAAAGTTACATGCCTTTGTGCGCGGCTTTTGCTTGTTCTATAATAGAAACATGGCTGAAATACAAAATTTTGGGGGAGCTTTCGAAAAGCACCTTGGAGAAATTAAAAACGAAGTCGAAAGACAAAAAGAAACCCCGGAGTTGAAAGAATTACCCGAGCGGGAAATTGTAAAACAGGCAATCAAGTCGGTTGTCCAATCTGAAGAAAAATCAGGCATTATTCCAAAAAGCGGAACCGGAAACCTCCCCTCTTATATAACATCAAAGAACACAGGTGTTGCCGCGCAAGATGAAGTAAATAATCTTATAGAAATAGCGCTCAGAGATGGAGTTATTGAGGCCGTGCGTGAATCTAGAAAACATCCAGCTTTTGTTATCGATGCTTTTCATGACGCGTTGGTTGATAAAATTTTACCCGAATTGAAACGAAGGGGAATAATGAAGTAATAAAAAATAACCAATTATTAATGACAAAAATTCAGCCGGCTGAGAATGCGCGATATTTTGATATTTTTAAACATTAGAAATTTTTATCACATGCCTTTTCTATATATTTTTCTTGCCATATTTGGAGGCGTGCTTGCCGGAACAATTGTGTATGTATCATTACGGAAAACACTTAAGGAAAAACTTTTCGGGCAGCTTAACCTTAAATTATTTTTAATTCGTCTGCCGAAGGAAAGTACGGAAAAAAAAGAATTGAAGCAGGAAATAGCAAAGTCAGAGCATTTGCTTGGCGCGCTATCGTCTTTCAAAAAACCGTTCGTATTTGAAGTTGCGGTGCCATATATTGGAGAAGAAATTTATTTTTACGCGGCAGTAGATGAAAAAATAAGCGATGTTTTTGTAAGGCAGGTCCACGCATTATGGGAAGAAGCCGATATCAGACCGGCTGAAGATTATAATATTTTCAATTACTCCGGAGTAGCAGTGGCCGCAAAAGTACTCGAAAAAAGTTTTTTTGGTATCCCGCTTCGAACATACCAGGAAGAGAACTCCGATATGTTTCTCCCTATGCTTGGCGGTTTTTCAAGAGTTAATGGAGTTGGAGAAGGAGGGTCATTGCAATTTATTGTGCGTCCAGCGGCGCCCTCATTTTCAAAAGAAGTAAAGCGTGTTCTTGGTGAAATAAGAAAAGGAAAGAAATTAAAAGACATTGTTGGGCAGTCGGTGTTTAAAGAAGCCTTGTCAGAATTTTCAAAAGCAGTGAATCCGGAAGATAAAAAGGACAAAGAAACTCCTCCGGTTGTGCAGGAAACTCTAATTAAAGCGCTTGAGACAAAACTGACGAAGCCGTTTTTCGAAGTTAATGTTCGCGCGATCGCGTCTGCCCCGAGTGAATATCAGGCGCACTCTATTCTTGAAGGTCTTACAGCTGGTTTTTCACAGTTTGGCTCGCCTGAACGAAATGAATTTAAAGTTGTTGAAACAAAAAAGACGCAGGATATCATTACAAAATATTCATTCCGGGAGTTCAACCCGGATGATAAGATGATTTTGAACAGCGAAGAACTTGCGAGTATTTTCCATTTACCGACTCCATTCACGTCCATTCCTAAAATTAAAAGTTTGAAATTTAGAGAGGTTTCCCCGCCTTCAAATCTCCCTGAAGAAGGAATAATACTTGGAGAAAGCAAGTTTAGGGGAGAATCGAAAAAAGTAAGGATGCTTCGCGAGGATAGAAGAAGGCATTTGTATGTTGTTGGTCAGACCGGAACAGGTAAATCTGTATTTCTAAATAATCTTTCCGGGCAGGACATAGAGAATGGGGAAGGCATTTGTCTGATAGATCCTAACGGAGATCTTTTTGAAGACGTCCTATCTAGAGTGCCTAAGAATAGAATAAAAGACATTATTATTTTCGATCCAGGAGAACTTTCGCGTCCGCTTGGTTTGAATATGCTTGAATACAATCCAGAATTTCCAGAACAAAAAACTTTTATTGTGAATGAAATGTTAAATATTTTTGATACATTATATGACTTAAAAGCAACAGGTGGACCGATTTTTGAGCAATATCTGAGATATTCTCTTTTACTTCTTATGGATGACTCAACCAATGGATTTACAATTTTGGATGTTCCGCGAGTATTATCCGATGCTCCCTTTAGGAAAAGACTTCTCGAGAAGTGTAAAAATCCAATAGCAAAAGATTTCTGGGAAAAAGAAGCTGAAAAAGCCGGAGGAGAGGCGTCCCTTGCGAATCTCGTTCCTTATATAACGTCTAAATTCAGTACGTTTATCGGCAACGATTATGTCCGTCCTATCATCGCACAATCAAAAAGCACTTTGAATTTCAGAAAAATTATGGATGAACAAAAGATACTTCTTGTGAATCTTTCAAAAGGAAAAATCGGAGAACTGAATGCTGGTCTTTTGGGAATGATTATTGTCGGAAAATTGACGCTTGCCGCGTTTTCAAGGGGAGATATTCCTCCGGAAGCGCGTAAAGATTTTTATCTCTATATTGATGAGTTTCAAAACTTTACGACGCCGAGTATTTCTGTGATTTTGTCGGAGGCGAGGAAATATAAGCTGTGTTTGACTGTTGCGCATCAATTTATCGCTCAGCTCAAAGAAAATATCCGCGATGCGATTTTTGGAAACGTTGGTTCACTTGTATCGTTCCGTGTTGGGGCAAATGACGCGGAATTTTTGAAAAAGCAGTTTGAGCCGGTGTTTAATGAAAACAACTTAGTGAACATAGATAACTTGAATGCTCATGTGAAACTAATTATTGCGAATGAGGTTTCTTCCCCATTTACGATGTTTATTCCGTTCCCTCCGAAGGGGACGGCGGAAATTTCGCAATTAGCAAAAGAATTTTCAAGAAATACATATGGCAGACCGCGCGAGGATGTCGAAACGGAAGCGTATCAGAGGCTGAAGAGTTGAGACAGTGCGCGAGTGAATTATGAATAAAATAATTGTTGTAAATTGTTCCGATTTTGCCTCCGCTAGAAGCGGAGTGATAAAATCGAGAATCCTCATCCACGACAGTAGTCGGGACGGGAGAAAATGAACTATATGGATAGAAAATTAATCATTGCAAATTGGAAAATGAATCCGGAAACCGAATCCGCGGCGATAGAGCTCGCGCGCAACGCCGACGTATTAGGAGTAGTTATAGTTCCGCCGTTTCCGTTTATTCAGGCAGTTGGTAAGATATTAAAACGCGCAGCGCTTGGAGCGCAAGACGTTTTTTGGGAAAATTCTGGGGCGTATACCGGGGAGGTCTCTCCGATTATGCTTAAAAGGCTTGGCGTTTCGTACGTAATCGTAGGACATTCCGAGCGCAGAAGATATTTCAAAGAAACTGATGAAATTATCTCAAAAAAAGCAAAAATTGCAGTTGATGCGGGGTTAAATGTTATCTTGTGCGTCGGAGAAAATGGAGATATTAGAAAAAATGGCGCCGCAACTTCTATGGAATTTGTGAAAAAACAGCTTGAGCAAAGTATTATAAATATATCAAAAAACAGCGTTGCTGAAATTATAATTGCGTACGAACCGGTGTGGGCAATAGGAACGGGAAAAAACGCTACTCCGGAAGACGCTGAGGAAATGGCGGAATATATAAAAAAAGTTATTGAACGTTTAGATGAATTTCAAAAGCCGGTTCGTGTGTTATACGGCGGGTCAGTTTCTCAAAAAAATGCGCGTGTACTGTCAAGTGGTAAAAATATTGACGGACT
Source organism: Patescibacteria group bacterium (assembly GCA_038062995.1). Classification (GTDB taxonomy): domain Bacteria; phylum Patescibacteriota; class Minisyncoccia; order UBA6257; family GWB1-50-10; genus JAUSHK01. Next base: position 11,312 of record JBBTVZ010000021.1, read on the forward strand.
ACTAGTGGGCGGAGTAAGTTTGAACGCGCAGGAATTTAGGGGTGTGATTAGTGAAACACTCGGAGAATAATTAACAATATGACTCGTTTCGTAAAACAGATTTTATATGGAATGTTTTATTGTATTGTTTTCGCGTCTCTCGGTTTTGCATTTTATAAAGTAATAATTTTTCCATCCACGTTTTCGTGTTTTGACGGAAAAATGAATGGAACTGAAAGTGGCGTTGATTGCGGAGGAGATTGTAATGATTGTGCCTTAAAAGCCTCGGAATCTCTGCGAATTTCTGAAAAACCGGAAATCTTTAGCACTGAATCGGGGCGAGCGTTTGTTTTATTTGAAATAACAAACCCAAACTCTTACTTCCATGCTTCGCGCGTAGATTATTCAATGGATATTTATGGCGTTTCCGGATACGTGATTGAAACGGTTTCCGGTAGTGATGCGGTGTTTGCGTCAGAGCAAAGGTTCATATACGTTGACGGAATAAAAACCCTATCAAAGAATATAGACAAAATTAATGTCAATCTTGGGGAAATCGCGTGGCAAGCGACGAAAGAAATTATTTTACCGGAAATAACTGTTTTGAAGAATATAGAAACAGTTATTGAAAACGGAGCGCTTAAAGTTACAGGATTTATTAAAAATCAAAGCTCGCTTTCCGCGGAAGAAGTAAGGCTTATCGCGATTCTTAAGAATTCGTTTGGCGAAAAAATTTTTCCAGGCCAGACATTAATTAGCAATATAGCGCCGTTCGAGGAAAGGCAGTTTACGATTCTATTTCCGCGAGATGAATATATTTCAAAAAATATTGATGTAAAGGCGACTGAAGTTTTTGCGTACAGAAAATGACGTTTCGGTTGCGTTATTTTGATTGGGTTCTAATTGGCGGACTAGCGTTGCTTGCGGCAGCAAGTTTGCTCTCACTTGCGAGCTCCGATAGCGAATTATTTTCCCGTCAGCTTATATGGTATGTGATAGCATTCGCGGTAATAATTTCAGGAAGTTTCATAGATTGGAGATGGCTTGGAAGCCAAGTATGGTTTCGATACGGCTTGTACGGATTTTCATTGTTATTGTTGATAATCTCGCATCTTCAATCTGAAACTATTCGTGGGACAAAAAGCTGGATATCTATAGGCGGAATGCAATTTGAACCAGCCGAACTCGCAAAGTTATCGATAATATTAATTCTCGCTCATTTTTTCTCTCGCCGTCACGTTGACGCGTGGCAAAGTAAAAACATATTCATATCGCTTGCGTATTTGATTGCTCCAGCCGCGCTTATTATAACGAATCCGGATTTCGGAGCCGCGTTTATCCTTGGATGTTTGTGGTTCGGCTTTCTTTTGGTGAGCGGGATTAATACAAAACGATTTCTTATAGGCGCGTTTCTAGTGGCTATCATGGCTGTGGTCATGTGGGCGTCATTTTTAAAACCGTATCAAAAGGAGCGCATCACGGGATTTATATTTCCACAGGCCGACCCGCTCGGCTCGAATTATAACGTGATTCAATCGAAAATCGCGATAGGGTCAGCGGGGCTTTTTGGAAAAGGATTTGGAAACGGAACACAGACACGGTTAAAATTTTTACCGGAAGCTCAAACTGACTTTTTATTCGCCGCGTTTGTTGAAGAATGGGGGATACTGGGAGGGCTGGTTGTAATTTTGACTTTTCTTTTGGTTGTGTATAGAATAGTAAACATCGGGATTGGAGCTCGCGATAATTATTTTAAACTGATAAGTTTTGGAGGAGCTCTGTATCTCTTGATTCATTTTTTTGTCAATGTAGGTTCAAATCTGGGCTTAGTGCCTGTTGCCGGAGTAACTTTTCCGTTTTTAAGCTACGGAGGATCGAACCTATTGACGACAGGAATCATTATTAGTATCATAGAACACACAAGACTTGAATCTTCAGCTTGAACAAAGAGGGATGGTAAGTACACGCCTCCTGAGCTGGCTTGGGCTTATTTTATTTTTTTTGATGTGTTTGGGGTATTTTTTTTATAGCTTGCAACCGGTTTCGATATTGCCGGGGACAAGTTTAGAAAATATAACCGAAGCCAAGGATTCAGTTAAGTTTAAAATCTTAAAAGGGGAAACATTCAGAAATATAGGTGCGCGCTTATCTAGGGAATCACTTATCCGTTCCATCACAGTGTTTAAATTTTATTCGCTTTTAGTGGGAAAAGCGCAAAAGTTCCAGCCGGGAGTTTATATACTTTCGGGAACCATGAGTGTTCCGCAAATGGTTGATATGATGACGTCTGGGAGAAATGATGCTACGGTGACAATTCTTGAAGGATGGACAGCGAAAGATGTTGATAAGGCATTAAATAAGGCGGGAGTTCTTGAAAATAGCAATATAACGGAATCTCAATGGAGGAAAGTTTTAATAGATTATCCTCCGCTTGCTAAAGCCGATTCATTCGAAGGGATTTTGTTTCCTGATACATATCGTTTCAAATTGCAGTCTTCTCCGGAAGAAGTTTTGAGGATATTTTTAGATAATTTTAAAGCGAAAGCATGGCCGTTGCTTGAGGATTATAACGACTGGTACGACAGGCTAAAGTTAGCGTCATTTTTAGAGCGGGAAATTAAAAGCTTTGAAGACAGGAGAATCGTAGCCGGTATTTTAATGAAAAGATTGAAAATAAAAATGCCGTTGCAGGTCGACGCGACAGTCAGTTATGCGAAATGCGGCGGGATGTTTGAAAATTGTGGAAACGTTGTGGTTATAAGAAAAGATCTTTCTATATCGTCAGTTTATAACACGTATCAAAGGTTGGGATGGACGCCGACGCCAATATCGAATCCTGGCCAATCGGCAATCAGGGCGGCGATAGACCCGGCAATGACTTCTTATTTATATTATTTTTCATCAAAGACAGGAGAAACGATATTTTCTAAAACGCTTGATGAGCACAACGAAAAAATAGCAAGATATCAATAAAATTCATATGCTTAAACCGAAAATTTTCTCCTCTTATAAAGGCCGTAAGTTTCCGGCGCTTGATCTTATAAAAATTCAGAAAGATTCTTATAATTGGTTCGTCGCGAAAGGCTTGCGCGAACTTTTTGACGAAATTTCTCCGATTAAGGACCATACAGGCAAAGAACTCGAACTTAGTTTTTTGGATTACAAATTTGACCAACCGAAATACACGGAAGAACAAACAAAAGAAAAAGACCAGACATACGAAGCCGCGCTTCGTGTAAATCTTAAACTTGCCGACAAACGGACAAAAGACGCAAAAATGCAAGAGATTTATTTGGGAGATTTCCCAATGATGACAAAGCGCGGAACATTCATTATTAATGGTGTTGAACGTGTTGTTATCTCGCAGCTCATGCGTTCTCCCGGTGTATATTTTACCGCGAATGTTTTCCGCGGTAGAAAATTATTCGGAGCGAAAGTTATTCCAAACAGGGGCGCGTGGATTGAAATAGAAACGGAGTCCGACGGATTTATGGGAGTAAAAATTGATAGAAAAAGAAAAGCGCCAATTACGCAATTGTTGAGAATTTTTGGTTTTGAAAGCAATGAAGATATTTTAAAAACATTCGCTGATGCTGATGTAGGGGATATAAAAAACATTCAAGCGACGCTTAAAAAAGATGACGCAAAAAACGCTGATGAGTCGTTTTTGGGAATTCACGCAAGACTTCGTCCCGGCGATCTCACGACGGTTGATAATGCGAAAACACTCATTGAATCAATGTTTTTCAAGTTTGATAGATATGACTTAAGCCCGGTAGGAAGATACAAATTTAATCAGAGACTCGATATTAAAAAGAAGAAAGACGGGTTGTTGGATAGAGAGGACATGACAGAGCTGATAAAAGAGGTTATCAATTTAAATAACAACCAGATATCGGAGCCGGACGATATAGACCATCTTGGAAATCGGAGGATTCGGGCGGTTGGCGAGCTTGTGCAGACAAGACTGCGTATTGGATTTGCGCGCTTAAGGCGCGGAGTTCAAGACAGGATGTCAACGCTTGAACGCGCGACTTTGCAGCCGGTTCAACTCGTTAATTACAAATTGCTTACCGCAGTCGTGAGAGATTTTTTCTCGTCGTCCCAACTCTCGCAATTTATGGATCAGGTTAATCCGTTGGCAGAGCTAGAGCACAAGCGCCGCTTGTCGGCTATGGGCCCAGGCGGTTTAACACGAGAACGTGCAGGATTTGAGGTTCGCGACGTGCACCCGTCTTATTATGGAAGGATTTGTCCAATTCAGACTCCTGAAGGCGCGAACATAGGGCTTGTAAGCTATTTAGCGAATTACAGCCGTGTAAATGAACTTGGATTTTTAGAAACGCCGTACTTCAAAGTGAAAAAGGGAGTAGTGACGTCGGAGATTGAGTGGTTCGACGCAATCAACGAAGAAAAATATAACATCGCTCAAGCGGATATAGAGACGAATGATAAAGGTAGTATAAAAGAGGATGTGATTCCGGCAAGAATAAAAGGGGAGCCTGGTACGTGTCAAAAAGAAGAAGTTGATTTTATTGATGTCGCCGCGGATCAAATCATCAGTGTTGCGACAGCGCTCATACCGTTTTTGGAGCACGATGACGCAACTAGAGCGCTTATGGGCGCAAACATGCAAAGACAAGCGGTCCCGTCAATAAGGCCGGCGGCGCCGTTTGTCGGCACTGGTCAGGAAGAAATCGCGGCGCGCGACTCCCAGCAAATTGTCATTTCTGAATCAAGCGGGATCGTAACGGAAGTTGATGGAAAACACATTATTGTCAAAGGAACAAGCGAGATTCAAAAATATCCGCTTCTGAAATTTCAAAGGTCAAACCAATCAACTTGCATTTCTCAACGGCCAATAGTGAAAGTTGGAGAAAAAGTAAGCAAAGGTACTGTGCTTGCCGATGGTCCAGCGACGGATAATGGCATTCTCTCTCTTGGCCAGAATTTATTAGTGGCTTTTGTGCCGTGGCGCGGAAGCAACTTCGAAGACGCGATTGTCCTTTCAGAGCGCGTTGCGCGCGAGGACCTTTTTACATCGATTCACATTGAAACATATACGTGTTCAGTAAGAGAAACGAAACTTGGTCCGGAAATAACGACGCCGGATATTCCGAATGTATCGGAAGACAAATTAAGAAATTTGGATGAAGAAGGGATAGTAAGAATTGGCGCGGAGCTTCGTACCGGCGACATTATTGTTGGAAAAATTTCACCAAAGGGAGAATCAGAGCTAAGCTCGGAAGAAAGATTGCTAAGAGCGATTTTTGGAGAAAAAGCGCGTGACATAAAAGACACATCGCTCACAATGCCGAACGGCAAGCAAGGGCGTGTTATCGGAATTAAAATTTTTTCGCGCGATAAAGCGGACAAGCTCGAACCAGGAATTATAAAGAAAATTCAGGTTGAAGTCGCGCAATTAAGAAAAATATGCGCAGGAGACAAACTTGCCGGCCGCCACGGAAACAAGGGAGTAATTTCGCAAATCCGCCCTGTTGAAGATATGCCGTATCTTGAAGACGGTACCCCGGTTGATATTGTTTTGAATCCTCTCGGTGTCGCTTCGCGCATGAACCTTGGACAGATTTTAGAAACACATCTCGGATTCGCCGCGGGAAAACTTGGATATCGCGCGATAGCGCCCAATTTTGTAGGCCCGACGGAAGAAGACATAAAAGCTGAATTAATAAGAGCAGGATTGCCGGAAAACGGAAAAGTAAAATTATTTGATGGAATGACGGGGAAAGTATTTAGAGAACCAATCGCTGTCGGATACATTTACGTAATGAAGCTGAATCATTTGGTTGAAGACAAAATTCACATGCGTTCAACGGGCCCGTACTCTCTCATAACGCAGCAGCCATTGGGAGGAAAGGCGCAACTTGGCGGACAGCGTTTTGGAGAAATGGAAGTGTGGGCGCTTGAAGGATATGGCGCCGCACACACGTTACAGGAAATGCTGACAATAAAGTCAGACGACATTCTCGGGCGCTCCGCGGCGTTTGAGGCGATAATCCGCGGTAATGATATTAAGAAACCAAATGTTCCAGCGTCTTTCAATGTGTTGGTAAGCGAGTTGAAATCACTGGGACTTAATGTGGAATATCACGGAGAGATTGAGGATAGGGTAAATGGAGAATAAATTATATTGAATGATTATGGAAAACAACAAAAAAAATCCGCATATTTCAATAAAAATCGCTTCACCCGAAGAAATTATTGCGTGGTCGCACGGAGAAGTTATTAAAGCTGAAACACTGAATTACCGCACGCAACGTCCAGAAAAAGACGGCCTCTTTTCAGAGCGGATTTTCGGTCCTACAAGGGATTTTGAATGTTATTGCGGAAAGTATAAGAAGGTAAGGTATAAAGGAGTCACGTGTGAAAAATGCGGCGTCGAAGTTACTAGAGCGATAGTTCGGCGTGAAAGAATGGGGCATATCACTCTCGCAACTCCGGTCGCGCACGTTTGGTTTTTAAGGACTGTTCCGTCAAAACTCGGGCTTATTCTTGATTTGTCGGTTGGAAAGCTTGAAAAGGTTATTTATTACGCGGCGTACATTGTAACCGCGGTAAATGAAGAAAATAGAAAAAGAGCATTGGATGCACTGAAGAAAGAATCTAAGTCTCTGCGCGGGGAAAAAGGCGCGGACGTAGAGGAAATTGGAGAAAAAGTAAGGAAATTAGAAGATGTCGTAGCCGCTCTTCGTCCTGGACTTATTATCACCGAGTTGGAATACTTTACGCTCGCGGAGAGGTTCGGAGACGTTTTTGAAGCTGGCAGAGGAGCTGAAGCAATTAGAAAAATTTTGACGTCGCTTGATATGAAGGCGCTCGTTAGACAGCTCATAAAAGAATTTGAGGAGGTAAAAGACGATAATAGAAAAAAGAGAGTTCTTCGCAGATTGCGATTAGCGCAATTAATGGTAAAAGCGAACGTGCGTCCAGAATGGATGGTTTTCTTGACTTTGCCGGTATTGCCGCCGGACCTCCGTCCAATGGTACCGCTTGAAGGAGGAAGATACGCGACCGCGGATTTGAATGATTTATACCGCCGCGTGATAAATCGCAACAATCGTTTAAAAAAGCTCATTGAACTCCGTTCTCCCGAAGTTATTCTTACGAATGAAAAGCGCATGCTTCAGGAAGCTGTTGACGCTCTTATAGATAATTCATCAAGAGTTGGAAGCCAGCTTCTCTCAACAAGACGTCGGCCGCTAAAATCGCTTGCCGATATGTTGAAGGGAAAACAGGGACGTTTCAGGCAAAATCTTTTAGGGAAGCGCGTTGACTATTCGGCTCGCTCTGTGATTGTAGTTGGTCCGGAACTCAAGTTAAACGAGTGCGGTCTGCCGAAAAATATGGCGCTTGAGCTCTTTAGGCATTTTGTTATCAATAAAATAATAGAACGCGGACTTGCATATAACATTAAACAGGCAAACAGGCTTATTGAACAGGCGCCCCCGGAGGTTTGGGGAATTTTGGAAGAAGTAATACAGCATAAGCGCGTGCTCTTAAACCGCGCGCCGACCCTGCACCGTCTTGGGATCCAGTCGTTCAAGCCGATATTAGTTGAGGGATTGGCAATTCGTATTCCGGCGCTTGTTTGTTCTGCCTTTAACGCGGACTTTGACGGAGACCAGATGGCTGTCCACCTTCCGTTAACTATTGAGGCGCAATACGAAGCAAATGACCTTATGGATGCTGGAAGAAACCTGTTGAAGCCTGCGAGCGGAGACCCGATAGTTGTTCCTACGCAGTGTGCTGTTCTGGGAAGTTACTTTCTTACGCACATAAAAGACGGCTCGAAAGGCGAAGGGAAGTCATTCTCGACTCCTGAAGAAGCAGAGCTTGCGTTTGAAAGCGGCATAATTGACATAAATACAAAAATAAAAGTTTTAATTGACGGAAAACTTACAGAAACCTCGCACGGACGCCTGATATTCAACAGAATTTTC
>JBBTVZ010000022.1:0-4180 GCA_038062995.1 Patescibacteria group bacterium
AGCATCTTTTAATTACGGTTGGCTTCCTAATAATTTGCTTCTCATAAGCACGAGCTATAATGGGGCAAAAGAAGCAGTAAGGAGACTTGGGTTGTAAGGAGATAATAAAAATGAACAAGAAAAACAGCTATAAATAGGCTGTTTTTTCTTGCCTTGCGGACCTTTTTGAGAATGCTATACTAACCCAGATGAATAACACATTTAAAGAACGGGAAGAAAATCTTCTTGAAAAAAAACGGGAAATCGAGGAACAACTCGAAAAAATAGGCAGCGGACATGTCGATTTTGGAGATGATGTTGACCCGGATGAGGAAACAGAGGAATCAAACGAACTCACAAACCGGCTTGGAATGAAGCATATGCTTGAAGAACAACTTCGCGAAATAGAAAAATCTCTTGAGGAAATCAGGGAGTAGAAAAGAGCAGAAACCATGAGTTCAGTTTCAAGGCTTTACGCGGCCGGACTTGATGGAATATCCGCTGAACTTATTGATGTGGAGGCCGACCTTAATGTTGGTCTTCATTCGTTTAATATCGTCGGACTTGCGGATAAGGCCGTCTCCGAGGCGAAGGAGCGGGTTAATTCGGCGCTTAAAAACTCGGGAATAAAACCGCCGACGAAAGAGAACAGGAGAATTACGATAAACCTCGCGCCAGCCGATATAAAAAAAAGCGGAGCGCATTTTGATTTGCCGATTGCCGTCGCGTACCTTATTGCAAGCAACCAAATAAAACCTTTTAAAACAGACGATAAGATTTTTGTCGGAGAATTATCTCTTGACGGAAGCGTCAGGTCGGTAAGCGGAACGCTAAGCATCGCGCGGCTTGCCCAGAGAAAAAAAATTCCTTTCATATTCGTTCCAAAATCCAACGCGCCAGAAGCGGCTGTAATTAAAAATGTCCGGGTTATTCCCGTTTCGAACATCCGAGAACTTATCGAACATCTTGAAGAAACTAATATCATTCAGGAACAACCACTTACTGAAATCATTCCAGAACATTCTCCTTCCGCAGTTTTTCTATCGGATATAAAAGGAAATGAGGCAGCAAAACGCGCGTTGCTTGTCGCGGCAAGCGGGGGACATAATGTGCTTTTCTCCGGGCCTCCCGGCACCGGAAAAACAATGCTCGCCCAGGCATTCGCGTCAATACTTCCTCCGCCTACAATCGAGGAAAGCATAGAAATAACGCAAATTTATAGCTCTTTGGGACTTACCGCGACCCGGCCGTTTATAAGCTGGAGGCCGTTTCGTTCTCCGCATCATAGCGCTTCACTTATTTCGCTTATGGGCGGCGGTTCAGACCCGAAGCCCGGCGAGATTAGCTTGGCGCACCGCGGTGTTTTGTTTTTAGACGAACTTCCTGAATTTCATAGAGACGCGCTTGAAGGCCTCCGCCAACCGCTTGAAGACGGGAAAATCCATATAGCGCGGGCGAGGCGGGCACTTACATTTCCGGCGCGATTTACTTTGCTTGCCGCAATGAATCCATGCCCATGCGGATATTTCGAAGACACTGAGAAAGAATGCAAATGCACGGCGCATGAAATCGTACGATATCAGAAAAAAATTTCCGGGCCCCTACTTGACCGATTTGACATACAGCTTGAAATTCCCAGAATCCCAATAGAAGAACTGCAAAAAACGTCAAGAGAAAAAGACGACGAAATTTATCGCGGTAGAGTCCGCGGAGCGCGCGCGATTCAAAGAGAACGTTTTAAAAATTTACCCGGAATTTACGCAAACGCGGATATGAGTTCAAAACTCGTTGAACAGCATATTATACTCACCGGAGAAAGCGAGCAGTTCTTGCGCCGCGTTCTTGAGAAAAATTTTATCTCCCCGCGAGGATACTATCGCATTTTGAAAGTTGCGCGCACTATCGCCGATTTGGAAAACACCGAACAGGTTTTACCAAACCACATTGCCGAGGCATTTCAATATCGCGTGAAAACAGGGGAGTGATGATAGGCACTGGGAATTAGGCTTTAGGAAAGATGTTGTATACTAGAATAGTAATGAATCATAAAACTTCCGGACGAATTACTTTGTTTTCTTTGACTATAATTTCGGTTGTATTTGCGCTCGTCACTATATTTATTCTACCTCCAAAAGTAAGGGCATTAAGCATCTTTTCCCCATTTGGAGGCAAAATACAGTTCCCCGGCGTTGTGCCCGCTATAGGATGTCTTTCTATAAGAGCTGCCGTATTAGCGGCAACTGCGGGAAGTATAGATATAAGCGTAGACCAGATGAAGGTCGGCCCTCCTTCAAAAAAAACTTTTGGGTCCCTTAAAATAAATGGCGTGCAAGTTATGCCTCCACCGACAAATATTTATAAAGAGTCTCTTGGCGGCATTCCCAGAATTCCTCAAACTTGGGTACTGGGAAAATCCATTAATATTTGCGAAGTGTGTAACTTAGCGGATAATGTGCCGAGTGCCAGCGCAATTTGTAAGAAAATTCCAGGTATGGATAAAATTATTGACGCTGTCTGCGGGACAGTCGGAAGTTCTTGTCCTATTACAAACTTAGTTTATGAAATAGGCAGTGGAAAGTCGATATTTGGTTTTTAAGTTTTTCTAAACTAGAACATCGCCAGTATGTATCCCGACGAATATACCTACAACAATAGTCATACAAGCCGGCGTAAGCAGACGGTTTTTAGTAAGATAGCTTGTTAGTTTGGTTAGCCTAGTTGGCTTTTGTACACTATGACGCGTCATAGCGTGCTAACCTGGCTTTTATTTCATTGACTTTTGAGCAATGGAAATTAAAAATCCAATCAGAAGTGGGTTATTGTTCGTTATTCATTGTCTGTTGTTAGTTGTTAGTTCGTTTCTTTCTTGCTTATTGTCGGAGTTGAAACATTCGGCAAAATCAAAGTTCCTTGGCCTGAAACCAATATGTCGGCATAAGACGGGTTATAAACTTTTATCAAATTTTGGTCCGCGTTATATCGCTCGGCTATAAGTTCAAGTGTGTCTCCTTCTGACACGTTATAAATACTTCCAGACACCGGCAAAATTGAGAGTGTTTTGCCCGGAGTCAAGCGCGAACCAATCCCGGGATTCGCCGCTTTTACTGTTTCAATCGAAATTCCAAACTGTTTCGCGATCCAACTTATCGTATCTCCCCGCTTTATTTTATACGAGCGAATGCCTTCCTCTTTTTCTGAAAGCGTGGTAAACGGGTCAAGTATTCCAATGACTGCCGACGCATGAAGAACCGCGGAGTTGCCGTTTGAATTTATAGAATGCGAAAGCGGCTCCATCACTGAAGCCGCGCTTTTTTCAACACTCCCAATATTTTGTTCGTTTGTTTCAATTTCATTGCGTTCAAACATAACACTTTCCCTATACGCTTTTGTCACTGAATTTATTCCTATCGCGCATATAACAAAAATGGCGAGCCAAAAAGGCGCCGTCTTTAAAATACCCTTACTTAGGGAAGAAATGTGTAGTAGGATACTAATAAAAATAAGTATAACATGGACACTAACGAATAACTAATAACATATAACTTACTACTAAAACAAAAGAAAACAAAACTAAAAATTACTACCATGCATTCTAAAAAACATCTTGGACAATATTTTTTAAAAAATCCTGAAATACTGCGTATTTTGGCGGATTCCCTTAATTTAAAAAGCGGGGATTTAGTCATTGAAATAGGACCCGGGCATGGAGAACTCACGGAGGTACTGCGAATGATGAATTATCTCCCTACGGGAGATGTCCCGAAGGGACATGAATTAAGAATTATGGGGATAGAAAAAGACACGGAGCTCGCCATGGAACTGAAAAAGAAATTTCAGAAGAATAAAAACATAGAAATTATTTGCGGCGATATTTTAAAAATTCTTCCAACTATACCTCATCCGTATAAACTTGCCGGAAACATTCCTTATTATATAACCGGGCATCTTCTGCGAATAATCAGCGAACTTAAAGAAAAACCTGACATCGCGGTTCTCACAATACAAAAAGAAGTGGCTGAACGGATTTGCGCCGTTCCGCCTTCAATGAATCTTCTTGCCGCAAGCGTCCAGGTATGGGCGCGTTCAAAAATAATCCGCACAGTTTCAAAAAACGAGTTTTCTCCGCGCCCAAAAGTTGATTCCGCCGTTATTAAACTCATCACGCTTCCTAAAAATAAAAGTCTTACTACTGAATTTTATT
>JBBTVZ010000023.1:0-4906 GCA_038062995.1 Patescibacteria group bacterium
GAAGCAAGGAGTCCGCGCATGATTACCGCTATTTCCCCGAGCCGGATTTGCCGGAGATGGATCTTTCAGAACTTGATTTGCCGGCGCTCAAGGCATCGGTGCCGGAGCTTCCGGAAGAGAAGCGGTCGCGCCTTGTTTCAAGCTATGGCATCTCGCGCGAGGACGCCGAGGTGCTTATAACGGATAAGCCGCTCGCGGATTATTTTGAAGCGTCTGTTTCTGAACTTAAAGAGTACGAGCCGAAGGCGGATACGCAAACGCTATACAACTATCTCACAAGCGACATGCAGGGGATTATCAAAGAAAAAGGCATTAGTATATCCGACGTAAAAATTTTGCCGGCGCACCTTGCTCGGCTCGTCGCGTTTATTACGCAGGGAAAACTCTCAAGCCGGCTCGCGAAGGACATGCTTCCTGAAATGCTTAAAACTGGCATTGACCCCGAAGAACTCATGAAAGATTCCGGGGTTGCGATAATCAGCGACGAAGGCAAGCTTCTCAAGATTGTTCAGGAAGTGATTGAAAAAAATCCTAAAGTTGTTGAGGACTATAAAAAAGGGAAGGGTAACGCGCTTCAGTTTTTGATAGGCCAGGGAATGGCAAAAACCAGAGGACAGGCAGACCCTGAAAAACTGCAGGAATTACTCAAAAAGGAGCTAAATTGATGTCAATTCATTGAACTATAACGGCAGTTGACTTATCGTAACAGGTATGCTAGTATAGGACTGTTCTTTGTAATACTAAATAACTGACACTTCACCATAAACAGAAGGAGTACTGATTATGAAAGAACAAATAATCGGTAGCGTACCGGGTAACGTGCTTGGTATGTTTGCAGACTTGGCTCATAAGCTACAGCATGGAAGTATCACGCCAGAGGAGCTTGAGCGGTTTTTAAAGAAACAAAATCCATTCATAGGTGTAAGCGAACTTATGCATGAATGGAAACAATTTTACTGCGATGTATTCGGTTTAGAAAAAGATTTCTCTGGTATCCGTATCCCCGAAAAGCAAAAAGGTTTTGATAGACTGCTTATCATCGCTAAAGGTATGACTCCAATGAAGTTATACAACAAAATAGCGGAGCTCATGCCCGCGCGGAAGTACTTTGACGATTTAGATAAAATCGTTTCGGACCGAAAAGCGGACCATGACTACGCTATCTGGATACGTGATCGCGTTGAAGCCGACGAGGAGTTGAAAAACAAATCAGCCGCCGACCTCAAACAAGAGGATATTCCCGGAGTCACCATAGAAGAACGCTTTATCTATGAGCTAAAGTTTTTCAAAGAAACCGGCAACAGCGAACACTTAGATGTGAAAAACATCACTCTGTGCTCGGGCTCTCGCCTTCCGTATGCTCATGTGCCGTTCGTGCACTGGCGCGACGTCGGGGTGAGCGTCGATTGGGACTACCCTGTCCATCAGAATGACCATCTTCGCTCCCGTGCAGTAATTTTTTAATTTTCTCTTTTCTCTTTTTTATTTAAACCCTTATCACGAATAATGATAGGGGTTTAGTTTTTTTGTATAATAAAAATTGGCTGATAAGTCGGTTCCGCCCACGAAGGGCGGAATGGCGATTTGCCGAAATATAAGAAACTGCTTGCCCGGTTTTGGTGAGGGTCCTAAAAAATGCCTCAAAACGCAACGCCGGTGTGGCCGGGAAACACAGAAAGTTTTTCTTAAGCTTTCGGTGGATTGGATGAAACCGGGCAATACACGGGCTCTCGCAATCCGAATGATAATGTGCCGAACGTGAACTGGAACGACGACAAGGTGAACGTCAATTGGTACAACCCTGACAATCAGAACGACAATCTTCGCTCCCGTGCAGAAGTTTCAGCCCCGCGTCTCTCGCGGGGTTTGTATTGCCAGATATCGTATCCAGCCATTTATCATTTTTGATATTTCTATAAGATCGCTTTCTAGTCGAAAGTACACTTTTCTTTCTATGACGTTAAGTTCGTACACATTTGTTCAGAAAGCTGCTTGAAAAGTGCAGAAAGCTTGCGCGTGGAGAAATCTCCAGCGATTCGTTCTTTCAAACATTTCAGTCATACTGCGGAGTCTTAAAACATTGCCGAGGTTTCAAAATCAGAAAAGAGCTAGACAAATTAGTAATCCGATCGTTGTAGATATCAATCCTGTTTTAGAAATTGCTTTGCGGCATAAAGTGCTTCTTTTTCATTTTTGGTCCACAGGATTCGTTTGTCGCGCCGGAACCACGTCATTTGGCGCTTGGCGTACTGATTAATGGCGTGCGCGAGCTGTCGCATGAATTCATCGCGGGAGATTTTGTTTTGAAGAAGGAGTGCGCCGTAGCGGTATTCAAGCCCGAATGATTCAAGCCTTTTCCATGAAACGCCGTTTTTGTGGAGTTTAGAAATTTCCTGGAGCATTCCTTCTTTTTCAACTCGGTATATAAGGCGTTTTAAAATAAGTTTTTCAAGCTCCGCTTTTTCTTTTTTAATACCAAATGTAAGTACGTCGGCTTCAATTGGTTGTAATTTTAGTTTTGGCACTTTCCCAAGCGCTTCTGCAATTTCAAGCGCGCGAATGAGGCGGACGCGGTTTTTAGAATCAATGGCTTTTGCCCGTGCCTTGTCTTTTTTCTTCAACATCGCAAAAAGTTCGTCCGTTGTCTTTTCCGCGAGTTTTTTACGAAGCAGGGGATTTGGTTTCACTTCTGGCAGAGCAAGCCCGTCTACAACCGCCTGAATATAAAATCCAGTTCCGCCGCAGATTATCGGAAGCTTACCGCGTTTCCAGATATCTTCCAGCGCTTTCCGCGCGAGTTTTTGATACTGCGCGACAGTAAATCCGCCAGTTGGCGGAGCTTTCGGATTTGCAACGTCTAAAAGGTAGTGGGGAATACCTTTGTGGAAATAGTGAGTAGTTGGTAGTGAGTAGTGAGTAGTATCGCGTGGAATTTTACCTGTACCAATATCCATTCCGCGGTAAACTTGACGAGAATCAGCGGAAATAACCTCGCCGTTGTGGCGCTTCGCCATTTCAACAGCTAAATCACTTTTCCCGCTCGCTGTGGGGCCTAAAATGATAATCAGTTTGCGCGTTTTTATCGGGGTTGACATTTTCTTCGCTTATGATATACTGTGAACAGAATTATAAACAATTAAGTTTAAAAGGACAAAAACAAAGGAGGTTTGTCATGGTGGAAAACTTGCACATTGCCGTCTTGATTTTTGGTGGTTTTATTTTAGTAGTTGTCGTCTGTGTAATTGTGTACATCGTATGCAGCGCGATGAATTATTGGAAAAATTTGAAAAATCTCACAGAACCGGAAATCCCCGCGTCGGAAATTCCCACTGATCCCGTAATCCAAGTTGATTCAAAGTCGGTTTCTGCTGAGGAGGAATTTTCTCTGGAGTCACAAAAACCGGCCATTAAGCAGATTACAAAAGAGATATTATTCAACCGCGGCGACAAAATGTTCGTTCCTAAGAAAAACGGCCGCAATATCCCGGTTGTCGTTGTTGATAAACGTGGTGGAGTTAATGTCGTAAAATATCCGAACGGCACATTCCACCGGCGCAACAAACTTATGCCAATGCGTACCTGAAAAATTCTTTTCTAAACCTCGCTGTTATTAACTAAACAGCGAGGTTTTTTTCATTTTCTATTTCCGTTCTGTGGCGCGTTTTGAGGTTTCTTCAGCAAATTTAGTGAGCGGAATAGTTTGCGTGTCTTTTTTACCGCGTTCGCGGACGTTTACTGATTTATCGCCGGCTTCTTTGTCGCCCACAACCACAATGAGCGGGATTTTCATGAGCTCCGCTGTCCTGATGCGCTTGCCGAGCGTTTCATTCGCTTCCGGCAACTCGGTGCGGATGCCGTGTTCCTCAAGCGTTTTTATAACTGTTTTTGCGTATGGTACATGCTTATCGCTCACTGGCAACACCGCGACCTGCACCGGCGCGAGCCACAGCGGGAAAGCGCCCGCGTAGTGCTCTATTAAAAGCGCCATGGTGCGTTCAAATGCACCTATTGATGAGCGGTGGATTACTACCACTTCTTTATCCTCACTGTTAGAATCTTTATAAGTCAGATTAAATCTTTTTGGCATCACAAAATCGTATTGCACAGTAAACGCCGTTTCTTCCTGTCCGTTGACTTTCTTCATTTGGACATCAATTTTGGGGCCGTAGAATGCCGCCTCATTCTCTGCCTCAAAGAACGGCGCCTTGGCATCTTTTAAAACTTTTCTTAGAGCATTCTCCGCGATGTCCCATTCCTTATCATCTTTGTAGTATTTTTTTGTGTCTTTTCTGTCTCCGAGCGATAACCTATAACGATAATCAGCGCCTTTTTTCAGACCAAAGATACCGTTTGCATAATCGATTAAATCAAGAACATTTTTAATCTCGCTTTCGGTCTGTTTTTTGGTGCAAAAAATATGGGCATCGGCAAGGCAAAACATTCTTACCTTAGTTAGGCCGGATAATTCCCCACTCTTTTCATATCGAAATTGAGGAGATATCTCCGCAATTCTTAGTGGCAACTCTTTATAGCTCCTTGGTTTTGCGGAGTAGAGAACAAAGTGATGGGGGCAAGTCATTGGTCTTAGGATTAGCTCCTCGTCGTCGATTTTCATAACCGGATACATTGTTTCCTTATAGTATGGGTAATGCCCCGATTTTTTATACAGGACAACCTTTGCGAGCGGGGGAGTAACCACGTGTTGATAACCGCGCTTGGTTTCTTCCTCAAGTACAAATTTTTCCAGTTCCTTGCGTATTACCGTTCCTTTAGGCGTCAGAAGCGGCAGGCCCTTTCCGACGATATCGGAGAAGATAAAAAGATCCAGCTCCTTGCCTAATTTTCTGTGGTCGCGTTTCTTCGCTTCTTCTTCGCGCGTAACATACTCGTCCAATTCCTTTTTGGT
>JBBTVZ010000024.1:0-2574 GCA_038062995.1 Patescibacteria group bacterium
GGCGAGGGCGTTTCGGAGTTTTCTACAGCTGTTCAAATTATCCGAAATGCAAATTCGCGATGAAAGCGCGCCCGACGGGTAATATCTGCAAACTATGCAGTTCACTCATGATGCAAGGAACGAAGACGATTCCTGAACGATGCTCCAACAAAGATTGTCCCCTGCACAATTCTCACAAAGTGAAAAAGGGTTCCGCAGTCCGTCCGTAGTCCGCCAGCTGGCGGACGAAGGAGGAGAAGGCACAAAAATAAGCCCGCTTGCCCGTCCGTAGCTTTAGCGAAGGAGGGAATCACAATCCGCTTAAAGTCACAAAGAAGAAATAAAAAAACCACCTTGGAATTAACGGCGGTTTTTATGCAAATTCGATTTTCTCTACGCTGCCTTTAGTGTCTTTAAAATACACACTTGCTTTAACTTTTTCTCCTTTTAGAACCTTTGGCAACCATAATGCGTCGTCGGGCCACATTTCTGCATACGGGATTTCGTCAAAACTAAACCATTTCGGTTTTCCCATTTCCTCTGTTTCTTTTGGATTTCCGTTCCATTTTCTTACAAAAAAACATGAACGAGCTGATTCCATTCTTCTTTTTCCGGAGGAAAAACGAATTTTATTTGAGCGACTTCCTCAAGGTCATCTTCTGCGATGCGTACACTACCTTCTTCAAACGATTCCCGAACACCGCATTTCTTTATTAACCCGCAATCATCTTCTCTAAGATGTCCGCCATATCCGTTCAGGCGTCCTCCGCCGAATCCTTCCTTTTTAATTGCAAGCAAGATTTTCTTTGTTTCCTCTCGTATAAGAAAAACAAGCGAGCGTGTTGAGTGAATTTTGTCGTCCATATCATGCTCCTTTTGCATATGCGCTATTAAATTATCTTCCATTAGCCTATAACTAACCAAAACAAATTGCTAGAGCGTCAGAATTTCCGGTTCTCCGTCCGTAATAAGAATAGTGTGTTCCGCGTGCGCGGAGAGCGACCCGTCGCGGGTCGCGAAGCTTTCGTCTTTATTTTTCGTTATCTCCCCCGACCCAGTAGAAAACATCGGCTCGAGCGCCAATACATAGCCAGATTTTAAAATTATTCCCTCGCCCCTTTTCCCTTGATTATATATTGTCGGATCTTCATGAATAGCGAATCCAACCCCGTGGCCTGTAAGCCCTTTAACAATCTTGAATCCATAATATTTTGCTGTTTCTGATATCTCATAGCCAACATCACCCAAATGATTACCCCGCTTACACGCCTTAATAGCCCTTCTAAGCGCCTCCTCTGTCGCCTGGATGAGTTTCCTCGCTGTCTGCGATATCTCGCCTATTTCGATGGTAATCGCGGCATCAGTGAAATATCCGCGGTAGTTTACTCCTAAATCAATTCCAAGTATGTCTCCCTTTTTAAGCGGCTTTTTAGAAGGAACACCATGCACTATAACATCATTCAGTGAAGCGCATATCGCTGCCGGAAACGGCTTAGAACCTTCATCCGGTGCGTAACCCAAGAAAGCCGGAATGGCGCCGGCATTTTGTATGAGCATTCTGGCTTTCTTATCAAGCTCTATAGTTGCCACTCCCTCAATAGTAGATTCCTTAAGCGCCCTCAAAACAGAGGCGAGTATTTTACCGGAAACCCTGAGAGTAATAATGTCTTTTTCGCTTTTTATTGTAACCATTCTTCTAACTCAATCTTAAATTCTTTTTTACTGATTCAAATACTTTGTACGGCAACGGCTCGCCGTTTATTTCATAAATTTTAAATCCGCGCTTTTTCATTTCTTTTATAACAGGGTAGGAACGTTCGCGATATTCCTTAAGACGAACTTTTATAACTTCGGGCTTGTCTAATGTGCGCTTACGGAGCGGACCGGAACATAGAGAGCACTGCTTTGCTTTTGCAGCCTCAAGCGCCTGTAATCCGCAAACGGAACATATTAGCCGACCTGTGTTTCTTTGAAGCGAGCTTTTATCCGCGACATTGAGCCTAATCACAATCACGTTCTTTTTCCCGTATTTGCGCGCTAAAAGAGTGGCAAGTCCCTCCTTTTGCTTATCTCCAAATGCTTCATATATGGTTCTCAGGGAACCACTAAGAACTATACTATGGCCAGAATCGGCTACCCTCCCTATAATATCGTGCATAAATTTCAGCACCCATGAAGGGGACGTTAAAATTCCAGCGTCAAAAAGTTTTTTCTCCTTTTGAAGCTCTGGATTCTTTTTCGCATCGGGGTCGCGCAATGTAGATTCTATACAGCGGCCCGAATCTATGTTAATAAACTGATATCCGCGCGTTAAAAGTTCGGCTTGCGTTCCTTTTCCGGAGCCTGGCGGGCCGAATATCACGACAGCCTGTTTCTTCATATGTTTTATTGTAACATGGCAGATTCCTATAACACCGTGTCGTATTCGCGGATAGAGAGCTGAGATTCAATCTGCTTCATTATTTCAAGAGCGACACCTACAACGATAAGAAGCGCGGCGCCACCAATAGTAAACACTTTTATTCCGGTAATCATTTGCATTACATTCGGTAAAATCGCGATTACTCCCAAAAATAGCGCGCCGTAGAAGGTTGT
>JBBTVZ010000025.1:0-5866 GCA_038062995.1 Patescibacteria group bacterium
AAAAGTTATTGAAACAATGATTGAATTCGGGCTAGATAGAAAAAAAGACGAATCACTCAAGGTTTACGTCATGTGCGAGATTCCATCAAATATTATTTTGGCGGATGAATTTTTGGAAATTTTTGACGGGATGTCCATTGGGTCAAACGACTTGACACAACTGGTTCTAGGACTGGACCGCGATTCAGGAATCGTCTCGCACGTTTCAAACGAAAATAACGAAGCAGTGAAAGAGATGATAAAGACTGTTATTAAGAAATGCAGAGACCGCGGAAAGTATGTCGGCATCTGTGGACAGGCACCGTCCGACTATCCCGACTTCGCCGCGTTCCTCGTTGAGGAGGGAATTTTAAGCATGTCTTTGAATCCCGATACGGTAATTCCCACGATTTTAAAAATCGCGAAGGTGGCTGGATGAACTTAGTATTTTTGGTTTTAGATGTTTACTCATTAAAAGCTCCTGTGTATTTAGGGGCTTTTAATTTGTGAACTATTTTTACAGATTGTATAATAAACAATATGAAAATCGCATTTTTTGAGGTTGAGGGATGGGAGGAGAAAATTGTGCGTGGTACGCTAGCTGGGCAGGATGTTGTTTTTTCTGCTGGAAAAATTTCAGATGCTGGGACAGAGACGCAGGACGCGGAAATTATCTCGCCGTTTATTGATTCACCGATAAATAAGGAGACACTTGCGCGGTTTCCGAATTTGAAATTTATCGCGACGCGTTCAACCGGGTTTGACCATATTGACCTCCATGCATGTAAGGAGCGTGGGATTCTAGTTTCAAACGTGCCGGGGTACGGAAATAATACCGTGGCGGAATTTGCGTTCGGACTTATTTTGAGTTTGACGCGGAAAATTTATAAAGCGATTGATAGGATAAAAGAAGCGGAAAATTTTTCGTTGGACGGATTGCGCGGAATTGACCTCAAAGGAAGAACTATCGGCATTATCGGAACCGGACGGATTGGAAAAGAGGCGATAAAAATCGCGAAGGGTTTCGGAATGAATGTTGTGGCATATGATTTACAGCCGAATGAAACGTCCGCGAACGTGCTTGGATTTTCGTACGCGCCGTTAGAAGAACTTTTAGAACAATCCGATGTTATTTCAATTCACGCTCCATTAAACGAGAGTACGCTCCATTTGATTAACAGTAAAAATATCATATTTATAAAACGCGGGGCGTACTTAGTGAATACCGCTCGCGGGGGAATTGTTGAAACCGGCGCGCTGCTTACGGCACTTAGGGACGGCATACTCGCAGGCGCGGGGCTTGATGTTTTGGAAGAAGAAGGCGACATAAAAGATGAGATGAAGTTTTTAAGCAAGGGGAGCGCGGATGCGGAAAAATTACAGGTAATGCTTCAAAGCCACGCGCTTATGAATATGGAAAACGTTTTAATTACTCCGCATAACGCGTTCAATTCACAGGAAGCGCTTGAAAGAATTTTAACCGCGACTCTTGAGAATGTTTCCGCGTTTGTCGGCGGTAAATCTCAAAACCTGGTTCCGTAAAATTATGGAGCAAGTTTTTTTAAGCAAGGTTTTGTTGTGGCTTCCGCAAATATATTTTGCGGTGATTTTGTTGTTCGTGGCATGGCGATATTTTGTAAAATCGGGTTTTCCGAGATATGGCGTGCTTGTTCGCGGAGTCATATGGTTTCGCCTCGGTTACGCGGTTCTTTTAACTATCGGCCAGTATTATATTTGGTCAAAGGAAGTTTTTTTGCGGCTATTGCTAAATACTCCGCTTAGCGAATCGCTTCCCATACCGCTTGTGCAAAAGTTTCCAGAAATTTTCAATTCGAAAATCGGATACTTTCTTTTTTATTCATGGGGGCACTTTTGGCTGAATTTTATTCTTACAATAGGAATCGCTTGGCTTTTTTATCGTTTTCTGCTGGTTCTTCAAAGATGGAATAGCCGTTTTTTTGACGAAGGCGAAGTAAAACTTGGTTTTGTATGCGCGCTTGTCGCCGGCTGGCCGGGTGTTTTGGTGTTCATCGCGCTTACGTTTGCGATTGTAATTTTACTGGCAATGGCGCGTGCGATTGTTTTGCACGAGGGATATACGACCTTAGGCGTTCCCTTGCTTCTTGCCGCCGCGATAGCACTTTGGATGTCATCGGATATTCTTTCGTTTTTTAACTTACGATTGTATGTTTAAGGTTTAGGCGATATAATATTAATAATTTATGGATTTTATTAAAAAGACATCTCCGAAGGACATATTCCTGCACCTTCTCGCGATTGTAACTCTTTACGCGAGCGCAACGAGTTTTCTCGTGCTGGCATTTCAGTACGTAAATCTTTCATTTCCCGACCCGCTTGAATACGGGGATTTTCCGATAAGCGGGATACGCTGGGCCATAGCCACACTCATAGTTGTTTTTCCGGTTCATCTTTTTACAATGCGCAAACTCGGTAAGGACTATGCCCTTGATCCGGAAAAGCGCGGAACGAGAATCCGCAAGTGGCTCGTATATTTCACACTGTTTGTCGCCGCGTTGATTATGATAGGCGATTTCGTTACCCTTATTAATAATTTTCTCCAAGGAGACCTAACTATTCGTTTTCTCCTTAAGGTTGTCGCAGTTCTTTTTGTGGCGGGTTCTATTTTTTGGTATTACATTTCAGATTTAAAGCATCAAAATGAGACAAAGAAGATGCGATATTTTGCGTATGTCATTACGATTATCATTGCTGCAGGCATTGTCGCTGGATTTTTCGCCGTCGGATCGCCGATGCGCGAACGATTAAGCAGATTTGACAGCCAGCGCGTTCAGGATTTGCAGATGATACAGAACGAGCTTTTGTATTATTGGCAGGCTAAAAACAGATTACCAAAGAATCTTGCCGAACTAGATGACGATATTCGCGGATTTACTGCGCCTAGCGATCCAGAAACAAAAACGACGCAGTACGGATACGAAATGCTAAGTTCCGAGCGTTTCAAGTTATGTGCGGTTTTCTCATTGCCAAGCCGAAGTTTAAATAAAGCAGTGGAAAGCGTTTCGCCGCGCGGCGGATATGGCATAGATGAAAACTGGACTCATAAAGAAGGTCAGGCGTGTTTTTCGCGCACTATAGACAAGGATTATTTTAAACCGCGGCCAGTGCCGGCATATTAGGCAATGAAAAGAATACTTGGTTTTACGATCCCATTTTTGATTGTTGGAGCGGTTGCGTTTTTTGCAGTACAGTGGTTTCTATTGCGTAACGTACAAATTCAGGTATATATTCCAAAACCAAGTAGTTTTATAACAAGTCCGCTTTTTGTTATTGAAGGCCGCGCCCGCGGAAATTGGTTTTTTGAAGCGAGTTTTCCAGTAAAGCTTCTTGATGGAAACGGGAAACTCATTTCATCCGGCATTGCGCAAGTGGATCCGCCCGGCGAAAATTGGATGACAAATAATTTTGTCCCGTTCCACGCGACGCTTTTATATAATGGTTTTTCCAATACAGAATCCGGCACTCTTGTATTAAAGAGGGATAATCCATCAGGTTTACCACAGAATGATGATGAAATTCGTATCCCAGTGTTTTTCAGATAAGTAAGCTAGTAAGATTAAGTATCCGCAGAAAAGGTTTAATAAAAGACCTTCTTCCAGCAAAAAATAAAAGGCATGCTATAGTAGCACGCCTTTTAAATTAAACTTCGTTGATTATTTTTTGGGCACAATGGTCATACCTATTACCCATACGTGCATTCCTTTTTTTATTACCTCTTGACTTTGGAACATTTTCCTCTCCGCCAACAGAAGCCCTAAATAGATAGAAATTGGAGTCCCTTGGATCGGGATGTCTACTCTGCCTCCCGAGCCAATACTTGACTCATGGAGGAATCCGACTCCAATAAATCTATTAAGATTTAGTCCAAGATTTGCTCGCCCCCACATAAGATTTTTTCTGTCCCACCAGTCATTCTCATTGTTCCATCCATTATCGTAATGGTTTTCTCCTCCCATCTCCGCTTCTCCGTAGAAGTAAAAAGATGGAAACTTACGGGCGTTTGATAGAGATTTTTGGGCGTGTATGGCGCCTCTTAGCCTGTATTTACTTCTGAAAGGCTTGTCCTCGTTGATGAGCGTTCCTTTATCTGTGGCAATTCCGACTCCTCCCTCAATACCGAAGATTGGGTGAGGGGAGTAAGATAGACCAACGAATCCGGCAGATGGGGGTCCGTCGAGTTGTCGAGATGTCGCTCTCACTAAAACAATGAAAGAAACCCTTGATGATTTGTCCGAGTATATCGGAACATTGCCTTTGAGATTAAGTTCATGATTTGCAAGAGAAAGTCCCTGTATTTCTTCCAAACTACTGTTTGGATTAACAAAAAGGCTTCTCCCTTCCATCTGCCATCCTTGGGCGTTTGAGTACGAAGGAACCAATAACAATACAAACAGCACGATTAGAAAATACATGTAACACCTCCATTTTTTGTTTTTAATACCTACTGCGGTTTTTTTACGCTGTTTTAGATGATAGCAGAGACCTACTTTGTTGTCAAGGGGTTATTTTGAACTTGCTATTATACTTCGCGACTAAATTTTGAAGTTGTAGGGAAAACAAAAGAGAAAACCACACGGACTGGAAAATAAAAAAGAGCATGATATACATGCTCTCTAGAATATCCATGCTTTTTAATAAGATTTTTTACTTCATCAGTTGTGGCAAGTCGCTACTTCTGCCAGACTTTTTAAAAAGTGTTTCCTCGGGTTTTACCCGACTAATAAAACCGGTTTTTCTAGCTGTGTTTTCGCCATAAAGTTTGCAGTAAAGGCATTGATGATAAGTTTCGTAATAAAAATTGCAGTACATTTTAACAGTAAGTGCTCCGCCTATCATTCCCATTATAAACTGAGCCAGTAGTATGAGTATTACAACCTTGCCGCTAATTGTGCGTGTGTATCCACTCGCTTTTTCCATACAACCTCCTTTGTTAGATTAAGTTGTGAATTACTGAATGTATACTAGTTTTTGCCGCGGGTTTTAGCAATAATCGCGGGATAAATAAACCCCCGCACCAATTCCATTGGTGTGGGGATAAAATTGCCGCACGTGGTTATTCGTGCGGCGTGCTGTCTTGGTGAGTCTGTGTGGTGTCTACCAAAGTCCGGGTTTCTGTTTTTGCTTTTACAAGTGTTGAGTCGCTGCGATTCCGGTTTTCCATGTACGGAATCCCTATAAGAAGTACACATATGATAACAACAATGGTAAAAACAATTAGCGCTTGTTTCCATGCCGGCATTTCCTCTTGACTGTTAATACTGTTCATTTTTATTTACCCCCTGTTATTTACATTCACGTTTTTAATTGTCTAGGACTGTCTAAAAATTACTAAAACTAGAAGGCAGCGTCAATAACGGGAAATGCTTGACAGCGCTTAGACTGTGGTGTATATTGTGCACAGTTTTATTGTTAATTAAATAACCGAAAAATTCAAATTAGGAGGGTTTAGTAATGAA
This sequence comes from Patescibacteria group bacterium, assembly GCA_038062995.1. Classification (GTDB taxonomy): domain Bacteria; phylum Patescibacteriota; class Minisyncoccia; order UBA6257; family GWB1-50-10; genus JAUSHK01. The sequence goes on from JBBTVZ010000025.1 coordinate 5,475, forward strand.
AAAAATATCAGTTTTATTCGTTGCTTTCGCGTTTTTCGCTTTTGCGGGAAGTGTGTTAGCTCAACTGCCGGTTTTAATAGAGTATCGGAACCTTACATTACCGGTTCCGGCAGTTGTGTTTTCTACAGACACGCTGGCACAGGGAATGAAGTCATGGAAATTCAATATGACTGCTCCTGATACTGCCACGTTAAATCCGTACGGACGGTGGTTGAAGAGCGGATATTCCGCGACAGCCATTCCATCAAATGGATTGGTTGCGAAAATTCGTGTGCCGACATCGGTTGGCGCGCAAGTGGGAATTTCAATTTCCTACATGAGCGGGAGTAATCCCACTCCGATTCTTAATTCACCGGTTGTTTGGATTGGTACGAGTGATAATTTTGCCGACT
>JBBTVZ010000026.1:0-5879 GCA_038062995.1 Patescibacteria group bacterium
CTACTAAAAATCCAAGTACTAAGATTATTGCGCTAAATCCCGGATCAAGGAAAGATCCCGTCAGTCTATATAAATGATCATCCCATCCTACATATTTTAGTACTCTTAAATCCGGGAAAAACAAATATTGGAGCCAACCAAATATAGCTACAAGAATAGATACAATGATTAATAATCTTAAAGAATTTTCTCTTAATTTTTCATTACTGAAAATATTCCAAAGATAAATAAAAAAAGATATGTATGATATTAAGCGAATTAAATAAGAGCGTAAAAAAGCCCCTAGAGTTTTTCTCTTGGGGGCTTTTGGTTTATTTCCAAAATAGATCCCCACACCAATTCCATTGGTGTGGGGATAAAAAACCTCTCGGATTTATGTCTAAGAGGTTTTGGTTATTGATTATCGGATTCTTTTTATCTTAATATTTGTAATGCCTCCAAAATCCGGCTGGACGCGCAGGAATCCTTCCGGGGCATCTCTCTTATTTGCCCACTCGGCTTCCTGACCTTCTTTAATCTGCATCCCATACTGTTCTTCATACGCTCCTCGCGCACCCCATACGTGGCATTCTTTATCTGTGATAATCCTAAGAACCGTGCCAGGACCTATTCTTACCACCTCATTATTTTCGTTCTGCCTAAGCTGAAATGGTTCCCATGGCAGTTCACTTTGCTTTGGATGCGGAGTAGAAATCTGCACAGGAGTTGGTATGGAAGTGGAAACTACTTCTGGTTTTTCACTATGTACCGGCGGCTTTGCAACTGTTTCCAGCACGCTCGACAGTTTATGAATTATAGTGATAGTAACAACTCCCATGCCTCGTATTTTAAATGTTCCGGTATGGGAATTTATTAACGCATTCGGCTTATCAGCCGGGGTCATTATAAATCTATCGCCGTTATCGAAAACGATTTCCGTGGAATCAGTCACACTAAAGTTATGGTCTTTTGATTCGTTTGGAATCACAACAAGTCCAGTCCATTTAGTTGGATGAAGTTTCAATGGTTTTACAGTTTCGTACGCCGCGAACGTGATGTAATTTGGCTTGCGAAACAGGCCTTCCATTGAATCCAGGAGAAAACCATTTGCCTCGCTAAGTTTCATACCTACAAACGCGACCGGGCCAGGAATGAAAAATGAAAGAAGCGATACAAGCAGAACGAGCCATGCGGTGGTTTTTACTAAACCTATTACTAATTTTGCACTGTAACCAGCAAGAGTGATTATTGCGGCAGCAAGAAGAAATACTGGTATAGCGTCAGGATTGTTCTGAATTGGAATAATGATGACAAATAGCGCAAAGGAAAGTTCAAATAAGAGAACACTTCCTATCAAGTTCACATATTTTTTTACGCTGTCTTTTGGTTTCCCTAAAAGAGCTGTAACAAGAACGCCTATTGGAAACATCGCGAGAGCAAGAAAAACCGTACACACAACCCAGAGTGTTCTTCCTATAAGAACTATCCAGCCTTTCCCAATTGTTATTTCAAACAAAAGAATAACAATCGGAATAACAACGAACGCTATTCCCAAACGCAATAATGAAATGAGGTATACGTGTCCTACTGACCTTCCGTTCGGTTTCCCTACAAATGCCAATTTCCGCGTAAGGTCAACAAAGTCAACTGACGCCTCATCCCACAGTGAAAATATAATGCTTAATAGCTTGCCCATTTGGACCTCCTTCTTTAAATTCCAAATCTTTTATTCTTCCTGTTTTCTTCCGATCGTTTTTTTAATTTTTCTGCAAGCGGAGCGAGTGCATTTCCTAACGCATCATTACTCTGCACAACAGAGCTGCTCACAAATTTACCAACTTTCTCAATCCATATGCGTGGGTGTCCAGCGAGAAATGAGATAATTCCTTCAAATGATTCGTCGTCTAACTGGCTAAGAAGCTTAAAAATCTTCTTTTTTTTCTCTTCATCATCGATGACGATGAAGAGGCGAGTCAGCAGATTTGCGTTCATTCCTTGTTTTGATTCGTCAATTGACGGCTCTTGCAACCTTTTTTCTATGGCTTTTCGCACTGCGTTTTCCAAATGTTCTACAAATGAAAGGAGTTCCACGCGGTCTGCCTCCGTGATTTTTCGCATGAGATTCTTGAGTATCTTGACGTCTTGTCCTTTGAGCGTGAGTGCTTTATGCATGCCAAATGAGATGCCAATCTTTTTGATGATTTCTACAACTGGCTTTATGATATTCATCTGAAACCTCCATTTATTTGATTTTTAAGTTTTTAATTCAGCTATCCGTATAGTGCCACAAGGGGAGTGGTTTGTAAAACTCTCAAACAGGTTCAGAGTAAATAAAAACCTCGAGAAGACTTCCTTGTCTTTCTCGAGGGGTTAATTTTTTTATTATTAACTAAATTTAATTGTAATTGTAACAGTACCCTTACCGCGGAATTTAAATATTCCACGATGGATGCCGATAGATGTATTCGGCATATTCGGCGTCACTATCAGTCTTGTCTTGTCAGCAAAAACGATTTCTGTTGAATCAGTTATATCTATATTATAGGCCGACTCTGATGGGGTAATAACGAATGGGGTCCACTGTTCTGAATCAAGTTGTAAGAACTTCACTGTCTCGCCTTGGATAAAGATGATGTTTGCCAACTCGGTCGGCTGTTGCGTGTAAGTCGGCGCGGGCGGAACTATTGTCGGTGATGACGGCGGAGTTGGTTTTACACCAGTGGATAGGATTTCTTCGCCTTGCACTGCGCGCTTTTCTGCTCTTAATTTGATTTCCTTAATTTTGTTATAAGCAGAATCTTCAGAAATGCCGCCGTTATTTTTACCTTTTTTGAGATTCTCGAGATTTTGCTTTAGTTCTATAGTGTCTTGTTTTGCGCCTTCTAGTTCCATGATTTGTACGGTGGTATACAACATACCTTTTGTTTCAAACGCGCGTGGATCCATTGCGGAAGCCACTTTTATGTCGTTTGAGAATAACGAACGCTCAAACGCATTTCGGCTAAGCGAGGTATACGGCGCCACATAAGATTTATAGAGATTAACTCCAATCGTTCCTATTAATAGAACCGCAATCGCAATAGTGAACCCGAGATGAATCACCGTCTTCATGTTTGAGTACTGCTTTATAAGCCAGCCCCACAATGCTATTAGTAGTATTCCTCCTACTGCTACCCATGGATTGCCAAATACTAAAGCAACCGCGATTACAACGAATACGAGGGTTAATAAGAGTTTCATTATCGTTCCTCCTATACTTTAAACATTAGTCTTTTTCCAACATTTCTTATTGAATCTACAACCACTTCCGCGATAAACGCATCACCAAGATTATCCGTCATTTTTACAAAGATGTGACGGAAAAATCCTTTCAGTCCTTTTTCAGACGGTTGCTGCGTTGTAACTTGCGCTTGCACAGCCGGGGATTGTATTTGATCTGGAGGCGGCAGAAGATCTATAATAGCTTCTTCTTGCTCCCAACGTTCCCGGGCTTTCCAGTATGCCGATTCAAACTCATCCCAAAATGCAAATGGGACAAATATTATCGTCGACACAAAAAAGAATATAAACAGTTTCCACCAGAACCAACCTTTTCCTTTTCCATCTTTTTCCTGTGTTTCTGTTGCTACTTGCACCAATTCTTCTCCTGCTATGCCGTTTACAAATCCGGCATATTGCTTTGCTACAGAACTTGGCTCTGCTTTTCCCACCGATTGCAATGCTTTTACTACCAGTGGGTCTCCGAAGCCTCGTGATACCGCGACGGAAAGCGCGATGATTGTAACAACAAGTATTCCATAGAGCATGTAATTGTTGTACTCCCGCGATCTGGCCCCAATGTAGCAATAAATTGCCACTAACAGAACCATAAAAACCCAAAGTAATGTCATCATAGGTTATTCCTCCATTTCCAATTGTTAGTTTTCTTCCGTTTCGCCTGTTGTGGTATTAGCCACTCCATTTCTCCCGTAAAACGTCCTGCGAAATATTTTGCCATAGCCAATCACACTGATCATGATTTCGCATTCTTCTCCGGGCATCAGATTTGTGTTATGCGCACATTCACCGTTTTCCGCTGTCTGTGCATCCGGAATGTTCTGTATAGAAGTATCAATGATTAAAATTTTCACATTAGGCACGGCGCGATTCTTCTCGTCGAGTACCTTAATGTGAAATAAAATCCGATTTTCTATGCGTCTCGGATTTACAATTAATTTTGCCGGACCGGATGCTTTTTTCACTTCTTTTTTCGGGAAATTCAAGATTTTGTACGCGATAACAACTTCTTCCCCAATGGTTCGAGCTAAAACAAGACAAGATTCTTTATTAACAGTAACACCAATGTCTGTTGCAGCTCCTCCATTTTCGTCGGTTACAATCTGCCCTTGCGAAACGCCATCACATAAAATCTCTACATGTACATTTTCAACAGCCCTAGTCTTTCTTAAGGCAATGACTGCGACGTTAAAAACGTAATTCTCTCCAGATTTCTGTGGCGGCGAAACTTGGAGATCAAGGCGTAGTTTTTGTTGTTCTGCCATAGTATTCTCCTTTTCCTGTTTATCTATGTTGATATTTTTATTTACAAATTATCTGGCTATATTTTAGCATGAGAGGGTAAATTTGTCAAATAGCAGAAATGCTGGTATTATTAGGGGAAATTAGCTCATAAAAGGGTTATGCCTCCGTGGCGGAACTGGCATACGCGCAGCGCTTAGGACGCTGTCCCGCAAGGGTTAGAGGTTCAAATCCTCTCGGAGGCACTAATATATCAAATACCAAAGGTCGTTTACTAAAAAAGATGAAATAAATATGGGTGGATCTTTTGAAAAACCTAATTTAACACCTGAAAAAGAAACACAAGAATATACCGCCTTTCAGATCGTAAAAAAATTCCGCGATCTAAAAAGTCCAAAAAGCGACAAGGAGCGGATAAGTGGTGAAAATTTGTGGAAATTTGTATAAAGAGCAAAAAAAGCGGTATGTGTAAATAAAGAAAAAAAAGCGTGTTTTGATTTTCAAAGTATTATTGACTGGGAAACTAGAAACCCGAATCTTTCTATAGGACAACTACTTGAAAAATCAGGAATTAACCCTAATGAAAAGTTTTTGATTGAGAGGGAAGAATAAGAGTATAAGCAGATAAAAACCCGTTGCCTAATTAAGTGACGGGTTTTTATTTTTCCTTCCTTCTTACTCCATGAAAAGCTTCATGAACTTCCCTTAATTCTTTGTTTGTGAGATGGGTATAGATTTGAGTCGTCGCGATATTCGCGTGGCCTAAGAGTTCCTGCACGGAGCGGAGGTCAGCGCCGTTCACCAACAAGTCGGTGGCGAAGGAGTGGCGCAAGAGGTGAGGGTGTACCTTTTTTGCGATGCCGGCTTTTCTCGCATAGAAATCAACAAGACGCTGAACAGCGCGCGGAATTATCCGCCCCAAAACTTTTGGAACTTTTGTTTTTGAAATACTCACAAAGAGCGCTTCTTCCGCATCCGTGCGTTTATCAAGATACGCTTTGAGCTTTTCCTTTGAAGTGGGGGAGAGAAACACGACACGCAATTTGTCGCCCTTGCCTCTAATTGAGATTTCCCCGCGCTTCCAATCAATATACCTATCAAGCGAGCAGAGCTCGGAAAGGCGGAGACCGGTCGAAAAGAGTGTTTCTAGAATCGCCTTATCTCGAAGCGCGCGCAAATCATTACTGATAGGAGCTTGAATAAGGCGCTCAAGCTCGTCGTAGCTTAATACTTCTATTTCCCGCCGAGTTACTTTCGGCAGTTCAATCATTTCAGGTGAGAGCACCTTCATCCCGCGCTTTATAAGATATTTCAGGAAGCCACGTATCGCGATAACGTAGTAGCTCTGCGAGACTTTTTTAAGATTCCGGCGGGCAAGCGCA
>JBBTVZ010000027.1:0-1168 GCA_038062995.1 Patescibacteria group bacterium
TGAAGTGTCAAAGGCAATCTTCGTACCATTGAGCCACACTTCGTAGCTATTATCGGAAGCTACCGCAAAGTTCACAGATGCTCCAGCAAACGGTCCGTTCCAAGTAAATTTCTTCTCAAACGTGTAAGTCACATCAGTCGTAACGTCGGCGAGAAGTACTGGATCGGTTGCCCAAATCCACTCTGCATCTGGAATATTTGCATCCCAGTTGGAGCCAGATGTTGTAACAGATGTAGGTGTTACCACTACGGCTGCATGCGGAAAGATGGCAGGATCGCTACCACCGGTTGTTGCCACCACTAGATTGCTGGTGTCAGATAGAATGTCTACATCACATGTCTTACAATCAACACCGTTGTATGTCTGCTTCAAGTGATCCACTTTGAGGTCAATTGAACCAGCAGTGAAGATATTTCCCGTTGATGTCTCAGTGTCATTGTAGAAAGCACCCGTTGCTCCAGCAACTACCACACCAACTACAGCAATGACTCCAAGACTTAATAATATTTTTTTCATAATGTTTCTTATTTTTTAATGTTATTGCACTGTGACACTGGTAAATGTCGAGAAAGGAGTAGCCCAATTTAGAGTGGATGGATAAGAGTAAGAACTCATCTCTATGTCAGCTGCTCCACCAACTTTAAGTGTGCTTCCAGACAAAAGACCTGCAATAGAAGATAATGGGAGCTTCCACTCAGAAATTCTAGTACCTGCATAAGGAAGTGTTTTTGTTTCGACATCAACAGGAAGAGTGAGTTGAGAATTACCATTCATCCACTCAGATGCGTATCCATCGGTTGTGCCAGAACTGCTGTTGTCTGTAAATGGATCTGGACTTGTAAACGCTGCTGGATCTGTCCCCGTTTGGAATATAATGCCATATGGTTTTCCCCAATTACTGTCACCCGCAGGATTAATATTCAAACCCAACTTGTCATTTCCTGGGTAAGAATTATCTGAACGATCATCTGTAGGGTCATTAAGCTCATACTTCACATACATGTAATCTGTATAAGCTATTACACATGCGGTTCCCTTATCGCCAGCAAGGTTGATTGATGTACATCCAGCCCATTCATCTGTCCCAACTACTCCATCGATAACTGGTACAACTGGTTCTTCTTCTTGAGATCGTCCACAAACAAAATTATCATTATTTCTTGACTGT
>JBBTVZ010000028.1:0-11340 GCA_038062995.1 Patescibacteria group bacterium
CGGTAAGTTTTTTTAATTTCTCAAATTCCGGCCCCATGCCGATAACCTTTAGTTTTTTTCTTAAACGAGCGCACGCAAGTATTCCTAGGTCGTATCTTTTGTAATACAACAGGCGTCCGGCCATCATGTAATATTCCTCATTTCCTTTTTCATTCTTATCCGGATAAAACATTTTTGTATCAACCGGAGGGTAAACAACCACCGCGTCGCGCTTGTAATACGCCTTCACCTTGCTTTTTATGTAGTTTGAATCGGCAAAAAACACGTTAACGCGCGAAGAGCTTTTTATATCCCAATTTCGAAGCCATTTTGCGATTGGGCGCACTACCATTTCTTTCAATGGCCACGGAGAAAACGGCATGTCTTTTAAGTAGTCAATCTCCCACGCGTAGCGGAGCGGGCTTAAACAGTACGAGATATGATACGGCGCCTCAACGCGAAAACCTTTTCCATATCCGGCGGTTGAGGAAAAAACTAGATCGTATTTTTCTTTTGACCTTAGGAACCGCGAGGCGAGCGGCATGAATGGAATGAACATTCGGTGGCGCCGGCGCACAAATGGAATATTTAAAAAACTGGTTTTTTTGATATTTTTTTCAAACTTCCCAAACGTCCGCTCTTTGTCGTAGAGCAGCGTATAAATATCCGCTGATGGGAAAATCTCAAGCAAAACTTCAAGCACGCGTTCGGCGCCCCCATATTGGTTTAAATAATCGTGTAAAATCGCAACGCGCATTGCGATTATTCTATAACTTCTCTTAGTACTGTGCCAATAGAATGAAACAAAAAAAACCGCAGGGCGATACCATGCGGTTTTTTTGCTTTTTTCTTTTAATATTTCAATTCAAAATATGGTTCCCATAACCATAATTAGTGCTACAGGCTCAACAATTGCGAGCCCTATCGTTCCTAGTAAGGGCGGTAACTTGTTACTTTCCGGAACAAACAGTCCAATGTCGTGAACCACCGCAGTAGACGTGACCGCGATGAACGAAATCGCGATGAGTATCACCTTCGGGGTCGGTATTGCCACCATCGCTGCCGATGCCGCCAGGGAGACTATAGCCATCGCAATAACATCTGCCGCCAAGGTTTTACTCTTGAAACTCAGACCGGAAAAGTATTCGTAGGTTCCAGTGGACAACATAACAAGTGTCACCGCAGTGGCCGCGAAAATGATTGCGATTATGGCCGCCACGCCCACATTGTGAAACGATTCGTTGCTTAAGAATGCCCCAATTGCCGCAGCAATAACTGCTACCACTTGGTATTTCAGTAATTCCTTCATTATTCTTCCTCCGAAAAGTTATGGTTTTATAACTTCTTAAATTAAGTTTCTGTGTACAGTTTAGCATACTAATGACATATTTGTCAATAGCACTAAACCTGCGTTCCGCCTGCGTTTTAAGCTTCTACACCCCCGTCGGGTCGGAGAAGAAAATCCAGATAGTTTTGAAGAGAATTTTAATATCCAGCCAGAATGATTTGTGCTCGGCGTAATATTCATCAAATTCAAGCTCTTTACGGAACGGAAGGGATGAGGCGCCGTTCACTTGTGAAAGCCCCGTGAGCCCCGCCTTTGCAAAACGTAAGTCCCGAAACTCGGGCGGGTATGCTTCAATTTCTTCCGGCTCGTGCGGGCGCGGACCAACAAGTGAAAGGTTGCCCATGAGTACATTAAAGAATTGCGGGAACTCATCCAGGCGAAACCTACGCAGAAACTTCCCTACTCTTGTGAGACGCGGGTCATTTTTAATTTTAAAAAGCGGGCCGTCGGTCCGCTCGTTCAAATGCGCTAGCTCTTTTTTCTTTTCGCGCGCGTTTTGCACCATTGAGCGAAATTTATAAACTTTTATAACCTTTCCTTCGCTTACTCTATCGAGCGCAACAAAAACCGGAAATCCGGAATCAAGCACAATAGCAAGCCCGATAAACGGGGTTATAACTATTGTGAACAGTGAACCTATGATGCCGCTTATGATGTCTAGGAGGCGTTTGAGCATTAAAAGAAAATTTTCAAGTATCAATTATCAATTTTCATTGAATTTTCAATGACGCAATTTTCAAACGTTTGATTCATTGAAACATTGGTTCATTTATTGGAAATTGTAAATTGGAAATTGGAAATTATTTTATGGTATTACCATAACAAATTCTCCGCGTTCTTTTTCTCCTTTAAAATACTCAAGCGCGGATTCTAGCGTTCCATTGAAAATGTCCTCATAGATTTTTGTGAGTTCCTTGCCTATGATTATTTTATATTCTTTACCATAAACAGCCGATAAACTCTCTAGTGCTTTTCTAACGCGAAACGGAGATTCATAAAATAAAATCGGGCGCGTTTTAATTTCTTTCGTCTTTTTAAAAAACATCTCTCGCCCTTTCTTATGGGGCGCATATCCTAAAAACGTGAATTCCCCCGCCGAAATTCCTGAAACGGATAGTATCGCTGTAATTGCCGACGGGCCCGGGATTGGGACAACCGAGATTTTTGTTCCTTGCTCGCGCAGAAATTTAACTAGTTTTGAGCCCGGATCTGAAATTCCCGGCGTACCGGCGTCCGATACAAACGCTATATTTTCTCCACGTATAAGGCGCTCTTTAACTGACTCAAAAAATGATTCTTTCGCGTATTCGTCGCACCGCAGAACCGGCTTTTTGATTTCATAGCGGTCAAGAAGCTTTTTCGTTACGCGCGTATCTTCGGCTAAAACAACATCAACGCTTTTAAGCGTTTCAATCGCTCGCATTGAAATGTCGCCTAAATTTCCTATCGGCGTCGCGACAATATAGAGAGTTCCCATAAAAAGAGTATATTGCGTTTTTGATTAAAGTAAAATGCTTCGACTTCGCTCACCATAAGTAGTTCGGCAAATTCACAATAAAAACAGGGCGGATATATTTCCGCCCAATTTATAACTCATGGATTGATGGAACTTCGCGGGGAAGAGGTGGATTTTGGGATATTTCTTTTATGAGTTCAACAATTTCTGGCGAAATTCTTTGTTTCTTCTTTTTTGGCCTCGGCTTTGATTTTCTCCGGAGGGTTTTTCCAATAGATTCCAAAAAAGATTCTCTATTCCTTATTCCTGCCTTTTGCGTGACATCGGAGAGCTGATTGCTTTTATTCATTCTTTTCTCCTTCTAATATTATTTCATTGTGGTGTTCTGTCTTCAGTTTAGCTACTTTGAAAATAAACACAAACCGCTCCTATGCATAATTGGAGCGGTTTATTGCGATGCCTCTGTTTTCTTAAGACGTTCTCTCGCCTTCTTGCCCGAAAATCCTCTAAGGAAATAAAGTTTCGCGCGATGCACCTTTTTCGGCGAGGAAATAATATCAACTTTTGCGATTGACGGAGAATGGATTGGAAATACCTTTTCAACTCCTATTTCGTCTAAAACCGCGCGCACCGTGAATGTGGAACCGATTTCTTTTCCATGCTTGCGCGCGAGAACAACGCCTTCAAATGCCGATAAGCGTTCTTTGTCGCCTTCTTTTATGCGCTCCCAAACGCGTACTTTGGCTCCAGGTTTAATTTTTTCCATTGCCAATTCGTCCATAATCAATTTTTCAAGTTTACCGCACTTTTCTTAAACCGTCAAGAAACAGGGAAAGTTCTACTGGCAACTCGCTTTCAATTCGCGTACGCTTGCCGTCTGCTTTTATGAACTCTATCGCCGCGGCGTGAAGAAATTGGCGGCTCAATCCAGACGTACCTTTCCTTTGCCCGTAAAGTTTATCTCCAATAACTGGATGCCCAATTGATGCAAAGTGCACGCGTATCTGATGTGTCCTTCCTGTTTTTGGAATTACTCTAATTAGAGTTTCATCAGGAAACGCTTCTATTACTTCATATTCCGTAATAGCATCCTTCACCATTTTCATGTTTCTCGCATTTACACTGTGTTTTGTTGTCCCTGAACGTAAGCCTATCGGTTTGTTTATTATACCGTTTCCCTTTAGTTTCCCTTTCACAAGCGCCATGTATTCCTTTTTAATTTCGTGATTTTGAAACTGCTTTTTTAAAATATCAAAGAATTTTTGCGTTCTCGCTATGATAATCACGCCCGATGTTTCCCTGTCCAGCCGATGCACAATTCCATATCGCTCAAGTTCATTGGTTTCCTTCCCTTTAAAATCTCCAACCGACTTAACTTCTGGATATTTTTCAAGAATCAGATTCACAAGTGTCTTTTCTTCGGTTCTGTTGCCATCAAGCGCTCTTGTTCTTGTTTTATGCACCAAAACGCCAGCCGGCTTTTCAACCGCAATAAAGTCTTTTTCCTCATGTATAATTTTTATTTCCACGAACTTACTATACTTTAAATGCTTAAAAATGCAAGAAAAATGAGGCTTTTTAAGTTAACTACCCCTTCTTGATTTTTTGAGTACTATGTGTTAATATTTGAACATACACCCTCAGATGGGCGTTTTTATATGGGAACATACATTATGCCAAGTATTATGAGTTTCGTCGTTGCTTTTACAGGCTGGACTGCTACTTCTGCTATTTCCTCAGCTGGAATCAGTTTTATTCCCGTTGTGCAGGCACAAGAATCAATACCACAGCCAAAAACTTATGAGGTGTTTATCACCGCATATTCAAGCACGCCCGACGAAACTGATAGCACTCCAAATATCACAGCTTCTAATAAACCTGCGAGGGAAGGCATCATCGCGGCTAATTTTCTTCCGTTTGGGACAAAAGTAAAAATTCCTTCAGTTTTCGGAGATAAAATATTCATCGTTGAAGACCGCATGCATAAGAGAAAAAAGAATTTCGTAGATATTTGGATGCCTTCGAAAGAGGACGCGCTCAAATTCGGTATTATACAAACAGAAATTTTAGCGTTTGAGTAAATCAGCGATTATCGCCGTCTCCTGAAATTACGCTTCGCTCTTTGCGAAAGCGTAATTTTTCTATATTCGTCTTTACGATTTCTTCCAAAGAAAGGCTGAGTTCGCGGGCCAGTTGAGAGATATACCATAGCGCATCTCCCAATTCATTCGCAATCGCTTTCTTCACCTCTTCGTCCAGAACATTCCCTTTGTCTCTTTGTATCTTTTTTATTTTATTTGCAATTTCGCCGCTTTCGCCCGCTAATCCAAGTGTCGGATAAATGTAATTGCTTCCGACATTCGGGTATTGCGCTGTTTCACTCGCCTTCTTTTGGTATTCGTCAAGAGTCATAGAAAAAAATGTTTCAAAGATTGTTTTCGACTTTTTCCCAATCTATCACGTTCCACCATGCACCAATAAACTCAGCGCGGCGGTTTTGATATTTAAGATAGTATGCGTGTTCCCAGAGATCCAGACACAAAATCGGCTTTTCACCCAATGAAATCGGGTGGTCCTGATTTGGAAGGCTTTTTATTTTCAGTTTTCCCAGGCCATCTACAACAAGCCATGCCCAGCCGCTTCCGAAATGGCCGGCAGCGGTTTTTGCAAACTCGACTTTGAATGCGTCAAAACTTCCGAATGTTTTTATTATTTCCTCTAGTAGTTTTCCTTTAGGCGCTCTGCCATTCGGCCCTATTACATTCCAAAAAAACGAGTGGTTTAAATAGCCTCCGCCATGGTTTTTTACAGCCGTACGGATGTCGTCCGGCACTGATTCCAGTGATGATAATAGTTTCTCTATCGTCCAACTTTCCAATTCAGGATGTTTTGCAATTGCTTCATTAAGCTTTGAAACGTACGTCGCGTGGTGTTTTCCATGGTGCAATTCCATAGTACGCGCGTCCATATAAGGCTCGAGCGCGTCATACGAGTAAGGAAGCTTCGGTAGTTCAAACATACTATTCTCTTATACCGAGAAGCTTTTCAACATAACCCTTGTCAAAACCAACAACAATGGAACCGTTGATTTCAATCACCGGCACGCCCATCTGGCCCGATTTTTTTATCATTTCTTGTTGCGCATCTAAGTCGTTTTCCACATTTATTTCTTTGTACGCGATATTATTCGACTTAAAAAACTCTTTCGCCATCTTGCAATACACGCACGACGTAGTCGTGTAAATTGTTATGTTTGGTATATTCATACGGCTATTATATAATCACTTTGCAATTTTATGCAAAAGCGCGAGGTCGTGCTCTTTTAGTTGTTTCAATATTTTCATGTTCGGATCAATAGCTATTGTTTTTCCGAGATACTGGCCGGAAGTGAAGTGAGGAAGAAGCACGTAATCGGCGCCGGCTCCATATAATAAATGCGTGTCATTCTCGGTTTCAGCCCTGATTATTGTTTTAGGGCGGCGTTGCAACATTTTTATCGCGCCAAGCAATGTAAGATTTTCTTCTATATCCTGACTTGTTGAAATTACCAGATTCGCTTTTTCAATATTTGCTTTCTCAAAAATCTCCAAATCGCCAATGTCGCCAAAAAGGCATTCGTATCCCTTCTTGCTCATCTCGTGAATTACATCTGGGTCGATATCTACAATGAGCAGGTCTTTGCGCGGCAAGCTCATCGCAATTCCCTCGCCGGTCCTGTGGCAACCAATGAGAATTATTGATTTATTAAACTCCTCCGCGGGAATTTGAAATTCGGAGCTATGTTTGCGTTCGAAAATTCCAAGCGGACGCTTTAAAATTCGGAAAAGGTAATCCGTGTGGGCAATCATGTACGTTGATACGCCTATCGTTATAATACCGACCGTAGTTATAAGTATGACGACTTCTTTTGATATATGGCCCAAACCGAATCCAACAGCGGCGAGAACTAAACTGAATTCCGAAATCTGCGCGACAGTGACTCCGGTAAAAAAACTTGTTCTGCGCCGATATCCCATAATACTTAGAATTACGAATACTATTAGCGGGTCGCCAATCAGCACAAAAAGCGACAAGATTATAACAGGAAAAACGAGACCGCTGAAATTTGAGACAACAACGGAAGAGCCGAGGATTACGAAGAATATCAAAATGAAAAAATCGCGGAGCGACCTGATACGCCCGGCGATTTGAAAATGTTCCGATGAATTCGCGAGCGCGATGCCGGCAATAAGTCCGGCGATTTCAGTTGAGAAGCCTATCGTATTCACAGCGGCAACAACGAGAAAGAGCCACGCGAGACTCACTAGAAACAAAAGTTCCTGCGAATGCGAGATATAGCCAAAGAGGCGCGGCAAAACTTTTCTTCCAAGCCAAATTGTTATCGCGAATAATATTATTCCTTTTCCTACGATATAGAGCGTTTCAATAGTCACTATTCCCTCTCCCGACCGCAACCCGGCGAGAAACATGAGAATCAACACCGCTACCAAATCCTGTGTCAATAAAAGCCCGATTGATATTTTCCCGTATAAACTATTCAAATCTTTGCGATCCGAGAGCATCTTCACTACGATTACCGTACTTGAAAATGTGAGAGCAACTCCTATATAAAGCGCGTGAAGCCAGGAAAATCCGAGTGCCGTGGAGATTATATAACCAAACAATGCCGTAAACACTATTTGTCCGAGACCTACTATAATCGCGGTTTTTCCGACAAACCGAATTGATGTGTAATTTATTTCAAGCCCTACAAGGAAAAGAAGAAACATTATTCCGAGGTGCGAGAAAACCGCGAACACTTCGCTATTCACGATATCAAGCGCGCCAAGCGAGCCGATAACAATACCCGTAAGCAAATATGCTAGAATAATCGGCTGACGCAAAAGCTTCGCGATTACACCGAGAACCGACGCGACGAGTATTACAATCGCGAGTTCAAATATTCCGGATGCCATATATGACTAATGATAACAAATGGGATTATTCTTTTTGCAAAACACGGCGCTGTTCTTGTGCTATTCTTTAAATAATGGGAATTTTTTATACTGGAAAAGGCGATAAGGGAAAAAGTATTATTGGCAATCGGAAAATAGATAAAATATGCCTTGAAATTTCCGTGCTTGGGGATTTGGACGAGTTAAATTGCCTGCTTGGCGCGGTCCGGCACGAGAAACTTGTTCCATTACATGAAAAGATAATCCGCGAGGTTCAGGAAAATCTCTTTATCATTCAAGCAAACGTGGCGGGCGCAACGTTGTTTTGCGGAAAACAAGTGGTTCGACTTCACTCACCACAAGAAGTTCCGGATTTTCCGGCCGGAAAAATAACGGAGATTGAAAAAATTATTGACGGGCTTGAGCGCGAAATAAAACCGGCGAAAAAGTTTGTTATACCGGGCGAGACGCGCGAGTCGGCGTGGCTCGATGTCGCGCGCGCGGCTTCCCGCCGAGTGGAGCGCGAGGTTTTGAAAGTACACAAGAAATACCCGCTTCCGCCCGCAATTCCCGCTTATCTTAATCGCCTTTCGAGTTTGCTCTTCGCGCTCGCGCGCGCGGAGGCAAAACGCGTCGGCAAAAAAGAGCGGCATCCCGGATATAAATAATTTAATTAATTTTTAGCGTTTACATCCCCCTTTTCTATTGTACGAACTTGGTGTACGATTTTAGAAATACTTACTAAATAATCATGGAAAACCTTGAAAATACAGGTCGGCGCGCAGAACACAAGGAAAAGCTAGAGAAGGGAGAAGAGTCGCTTCCTCAGGCGTTAGAAGAGTTAAAAAGAGAAGGCCCGATTGAATTTAAAAAAGCCTCCGGGGCAGTTAAAGCCAAGTTTGAGAAGCGAATGGCCGAATCCCAGGATAAGCCAAAAGAGTCGAAAAAGTTTTTAATTTTGGAGTGCTCGGGACTTGACGGGTTACTAGGACAATTAACCGTGCTTTCCGATGAACGCCTTGATGCATCAAACACCGAGATGATAGATGTCATTGCTCAAACTGATAAACTACTCCAATCGCTGGACGAAGTCGGCGGAGTTCTTATTACCGGTTCCGCATCTGACATTGTGGAGAAGGAACAAAAACCCTGGATAGCTGAAACGGAGAAATTCATTAAAAAAGCTCTTGATAAAAAAATCCCTGTCATGGGCGTATGTTTTGGAATCCAACTGCACGCTGATTTGAATGAAAGGGAGGTCCCTCGCAACGAGGGCGGGCGCGAGATGGGAATATCAAAAACATCGATTTATATGGAGGAAGAACAGCCTCATCCGATTTTTAAAGGAATTGAGTTTCAGGAAGCTCCGGATGGGAAGACCAGAAGCGCGATTGTTGAGACCGTAAGTTCCCATGCTTATCACGTTGAACCGAAAAACCACGGGGAGACGTTGTATGGCTACAATTTTACCAAAACCGGACATGGCTACCCAATGATTGAAATTGATGGCTCTTTTATAGGGGTGCAGTTTCATCCTGAGATGAGCCTTCCGGAAGGGCTTGATTTAATGGAGGCGACCGTTAAAAACCGGGCGGACAAACTTATTGCCGACGGCAAGAACCCGCGGGCTATTTTGGAAGAATTCGAGGATTATAAGGCAAGAATAGTAAAAGGCGGCCAGACACCGGATAATGCAAAATTTTTGCAAAATTTCGTGTCGATTGTTTTTGAGAAGAAATAATTTTAAAACATGCCAAAAACTACTGTTTCAAAAGCGAAGCAAGTAGAAGAGATTTTGGATAATAACAGGGATATCATTCCTAATTTCTTTCGAACTGTAATTTTAAATTCTTTTCAGGAGCACGAGCCAACTAAATTTGAACTTGATGCGGTAATAAAAGTCCTGACCGACGAGATAGATAAAGTGAAAAAATATGCGAGAGGCTAAAGAGGTGGATTTGATGAATTTTAAAGAGCGGCTGGTTGGACTGGAGTTTGAAAATCCCCTTCTTCGGGCTGACGGCACGATTATTAATCAGGAAGACATTCAAAAATTTTGGAACGCCTTTATTAAGGAAGGAGACGAAAGAGACGCGGACTATCTTACCGGCGTATTAGTCGGGGCCAAAAAGAAATTAAGCAACGGCAAATTTGAAAGCCTTAATACCGATACCGGCGTCACAACGTTAGAGATGTCGCTTTCTCCCTGTAAATCTCTCGACGAAGCTAAAAAAAACTACGATGAGGTACGAACGGCTGTTTTAGGTACGGCAAAAAAACTGGGTTTTCGCTACTTGGGCTACGCAATCTGGCCACGGACTTTTGTCGGTAAAAACCCTTATGACTACAAAACAAAGAAAAGTTTGTACGCCGCCTTGAACTTGCCGCGCCATAATCTTCAACTGCCGATTACCGCTCATCAAACCGGAATTAGTTTGCGCGCCGATGAGGTTTTATCGGCAATTAACACGCTTCAGGCTTTATCAGGAACAATCACCTGTTTAAGCGCAAATTCTCCGATATTCGAAGACAAAATAATGCCATGGAAGGAAACCAGACTGGTAAATTGGAACCTTACGTCTACTTCCGCGCACTCTCAGGGCGAGATGGATATTTTTGCCCAAATGCCAAGCAGGCCGTTTACCAGCCTGGCTGATTATTTTAAATACATTTGGCGGACAACTTTGGTTTTACCGATGCTTCGAAACGGCCAGTGGGTAAAACCAAATCAAAAACTTACGCCGATTGAATATTTGAAGGGAACAAAATGGCCGGCAAAAGATTTGTTTGGCAAAGATACCGAACTAGAACCAACTCTGTCCGACCTGAACTTGCTCTCTATCTGCAGTTGGATGGATGCGAAGCCTCATCTTGTCTTTAAGAGCAGCGCGGTGACGCTGAATGAGTTTTTAAAAAATCTAGAAGCCGATACTCTTGATGAATATATAAAAGGCAGACTTGTAAATTGCTACATGGAATATCGGATCGGCGGGAGCTCTCCGGCGGGCGAAGAATTAGCGCTTCCCGCTCTGTCGCTTGGTTTAGTGAATAATCTCAAGCGGGCAGAAAAATTAGTGGCAAAATATAGCTGGGCTGATTGGCGCAAGCTGCGGGGAAATAGTTACATAACCGGCATGGGCGGTAAAATCGGCAACGATGATATTGTCCCTGTTTTACAAGAACTAGCAGAAATTGCCCAAGAGGGTCTAAAAATGCGCAGTATGGGGGAAGAAAAATATTTAGAGCCCGTGAATACTAGAATAATGGAAAAGAAAAACCCCGCTGATAAATGCATAGAGGTGTTTAAAGAAAAAGGGATGGGCGGTTTGCTGGATTATGTAACTTATACAAAATAGGCTCTGATTTTATTTGTGTGTAAGATTTATGCAACCGGAAATTGTTTTTCCGCTGACTTGGGAATTAATTCAACAAGACCATCCAAGTCGCCGGAGGTTAATATAAGAACAGCGTCGTCCGCCTTCCATTCGCTTTGAATCAACTTTAATCCTTCTTTAGTATCTTCAAACCCCGTGGCATCTGTGCCGGATTTTTTCACGCGGTCTATTATATCCCCCAGTGCAAGTTGGTTGTGAGTCGCGGCGCCCTGCAATGGCGGTTTATAA
>JBBTVZ010000029.1:0-7623 GCA_038062995.1 Patescibacteria group bacterium
TATGAAATTACAACCTCTTTTTTAGCTAGAGTAAGCGCGACGTAAAACACTCGCCGCTCGTCACTTATTTCGTTGTATGCCCAGTTTGCTGTTTCAAATAAGCTGAACACCTCCGGAAATAAAGGCAGTATGTTTGATTTTCTCCTGTTTCCCCAGTGGCCGTCATAAGCGCTTATAATATATACATGCTCAAATTCTTGCCCTTTTGACCGATGCGCCGTCATAAGGCGGACGCGATTTTCGGAAAGTCCGCCTATATTTTTTTTGATATAAATTTTGTGCGTGCGAAGCGTTTCTAGATACTCAAAAAAATCTTTCAGTTTTGCGGAGTGGTTATTTTCCACAATTACTTTTACCTCGTTAAAAATCGCGTTTGTCTTCTCAATGGCCGATAGCGGATTCGGCAAGGCAAGAATATGGTTTATATAGCCGGAATCGCGGATTATTTCCCCAAATGTCGATAAGAGCGATTTATTTTTATCCGTCTTTGTCCACAATAGTATATGTTTATAAAAACCTGTTATTTTTTCAGGAAACTGAATATTTAGTTCGGAGAGTTCTTTTTCCGATGAGATAATATCAAAAACAGAAATTTTTGATTTTCTTTCGCCAGCCCTGCTTGTAATTTTATAAACATCAAGCGGATGGATTCCTAGAAAATCAGCGTGTACAGCTTCAATAAAAGCTTCCTGCGACCCGAATAAATAAACAGCTTTTAAAAGCGCGAGCAATTTCTTTATTTCCTGGTCATCCAGAATATCCTGGTCGGATTCAATTACATACGGAACTCCGATTTTTTCAAGTACTTTTGCGATTGGGAATGCGTCTTTGTTGTCCCGATAGAGAATCGCGATATCCTGCGGAGCGGTTTCATTTTTAATTTTTTCAGAGATGTTTTCCGCTATCCAAAAAAACTCGCTGTTTTCTTCCGTAAACCGGCACAATTTTATTTTTTCTCCTCCTAATGTTTGCGATTTAAGTTTTTCTCCGGCGCACTCCATTGCCAGCGCCACTTCATGCGCCGAGTCAAGAATGTGCTGGGTTGAACGATAGTTTTCGAGAAGCGTGACTGCCATCGCGGATGGATACAGTTTTTTGAAATACGCGAAATTTTCAATAGACGCTCCTTGAAATCTGAAAATCGCCTGTTTTTCGTCCCCAACGATAAAAACATTCGGATTTGGATAAAAACTTGCTAAAAGTTCAATGATTTTATTCTGCGCGTTATTCGTATCCTGATGTTCGTCTATCAAAAAGTAATGGAACCTCTCTTGAATTATCGGAAGAAGGTCGTCGCTTTTCTTTAATGCCGAGAGCGTCTCCATTATCATATCGCTGTAATCATAGAGGCGCTTTTCAGCCAGTTCTTTTTGATATGCGATGTAAATTCTTGCAAGTTCCTTATTTTTCGCAATTTGTTTTTCCAGCTCTTTGAATTCACCCTTTATTTTTCCCGCATACGGGCCTTTCTCATGGCGGAGGCCATTAATTTTTGGAAACGTCTTTTCTCTTTTTCTGACTATTTCCCCGAATTCCATTGCGCTAACACCCTCGCGTTTCAATTGGTTTATGTCTGCGAGAATCGCGCGCGCATAATAAAATTTGTCGCCAAATGGGCGAAGGTATTTAAGCGGAAGCTCTTCAATAAGTTTTTCCAATATTCTTATCTGCTCAACTTCATTTATATTTTCCGAGCCGATTATGCGCGGAAATTCTTCCGGGTAATTTTTTATGATGTCATTACAGAAACCGTGAAATGTGTTGATATTCACCAAATATGCCGTATCGCCGATGATTTCCGCGAGCCGTTTTCGCATGGAAACTACGCCTGATTCCGTGAAAGTAAGCGAAAGGATGCTTCGCGGGTCTGTGTCAGTTTCACGGAGAATATTGGCAATTCTAAGCGTCAGAATCTGGGTCTTACCTGTCCCTGGACCGGCTATCACCATAACTGGCCCTTCAACCGTGTCTACGGCCTGTTTTTGGGCCTTATTTAAGCGTTTATAGAGCTCCTGGTATAAGTCACCTCTGGGCATAATATGCCCTTATTTTAGCCCTGTTTCTATTTGCAACAAGCGACTGTATTTAACCATACGCTCCTTCTGTGTAGTGGCCCCGAACTTGACCCATTCTGCTCCAAGTCCAACAGCAAGATCTGCAATTGAAGAATCCTCCGTTTCTCCGGATCTGTGCGAAACTACAAGACGAAAACCTGCTCGCTTTGCCATTGTCGCTGTCTCAATGGTCTCGGAAACTGTGCCGGCTTGATTTGGTTTTATAATAATCGCATTCGCGGCTTTTCTCCATATTCCCTCCTCAAGGCGTTTTTTATTAGTCGCAAACAAGTCGTCGCCAACAATTTGAACTTTGTTTCCTATTTTCTGCGTTAATTCCTGAAACGCGTCCCACTCATCCTCCGAGAAAGGATCTTCTATTGAGATTATCGGGTATCTTGATGTCCAAGATTCATAGAGCGCCAATAGTTCACTTTTTGTAAGCGTTCTATTCTCATGTTTCAGCTGGTATCCGCCGTCGTTTTTAAGCTCGCTTGCCGCCACGTCAATACTTGTCGCAATTTCTTTTCCTTCAGAGAAACCAGCTTTCCTAATCGCTTCAATAAGTATTTGCACCGCTGTTTCGTTGGCGCGGAGCTCCGGAGCAAAACCTCCCTCGTCGCCAAGTTTTGTTGAGAGTCCCCTGTCTTCCAGAACAATCTTCAGCGCCTCTATTGTTTTCTCGCAGCGCGCCATAGTTTCTCTGAATGTCGAAGCTCCAACCGGAACTATCATAAACTCCTGAAAATCAGTTGAGTTTTGAGCGTGCCGCCCGCCATTTAGAATATTCATCATTGGGACGGGCATTTTAAAAGAACTATTTTTGCATAGCCCGCCGAAATATTTATAGAGCGGCTGATTTTCACTTTCCGCCGAAGCGCGCGCGAATGCGAGCGAAACGCTTAAAATCGCGTTCGCTCCGAGCCTGCTTTTATTTGGTGTTCCATCAAGTTTGAGAAGCTCGTCATCCAGTGTTTTTTGATTAAATTCTTTTCCGATTATCGTTTTCGCGATAATTGTGTTTACATTCGCAATAGCTTTTGTAACGCCCTTACCGTCCTCGTCGCGCAATTCAAGCGCTTCGTATTTTCCGGTTGATGCGCCGGAGGGAACTGATGCTATTCCGGATGTATTGTCATCCAAAGTTATTTTTGTCTCGATTGTCGGTTTTCCGCGCGAATCGATTATTTCGCGGGCGGAAACTTTTTCTATTTTTGGCATCAGTATTATTCTAGCGCACTTGTCTTACAAATAAAAAAGGGCTCAATAGCTGCTTCTTATTCTATTGAGCCCTATTGAGAGTGGTTGGAGGATAGCGGCCGAACGATAAATTTAGCCTCTTTCTCCCCTATTCTCTCCATTCCTACCTTCCATAAAATAGTATAGCACAACTGTTTTTCAAATCAAGCACAAAAAAATCCCTGGTCCGGTATAACATAGAATTACTACATTACCGAACCAGGGCTATATATAGAGGATGGTATGGGTATTGTACTATAGCCATTTTTATTGTCAACTGCTAAATCTTTTCCACTCAATCTTCTCCCCTTTCTTCTTTTTTTCAACCATCACAAGTTCATCATAAATGCCGTCAAGTAGGTCGTATTTCCTCGCTTCTTCAAGCGTTACCCACGCGTATTTGTCATTTTCTTCCGGCTGCAGTTTTATTTCCCCGCCGGTGTAGTTGGCCATGCAGGAAATTACGAGCGACGGTGCGCCATCAGAATGAATTGTTGCCAAGCTTGTAATGTACTCAATGTTTTCAATATCAATTCCGACCTCTTCTTTTACTTCGCGCTTCAATGTCCGTTCAAGAACGTTGTACCAATAATCTTTCGTGTCTTTTGGGAGTTTCAGATAGTCGTCGGTTTCCATTTTTCCGCCCGGTACCGTCCACATTCCAGGAAAGCGCTTTTTATTCGGCGACCGTCGCGTAATTAAATATTTATTTACCTGTCCGGATCCGCTCCGCCAGTTGGCGGATGGCGGAGAGGGAGTGTCATCTTTTACAACGATTGCTGTTATTGCGACCTCGTGGAGATATTGGTTTTCCATAATTTTATTTATAGCCGTGTTCATTATCCCATTGTTTTCGCTGTTTAGTTTTTTTTACGATGTACATTACACCGTCCATGATTTCTGTTTGGGTTTGCCCTCTAACAAGTGTGACTTCCCAGTCCCCATTACATTGTAATACTTTAACCCGCTCGCATGCATCATTCCATTGTTCGGGAACACTGGTATGAAAACTCCATTCCTGCACCCATCCTACCTTTTCTAATTCATCAAGGGTTTTCTCCGCGTATCCGCATGGCATATTTTTTCTCTTTGCCGTGTTCGGGTTCTCAAAGTCATTCATGGTTTATTTCTCGATATATTTAAATCTCGGAACTTTTGCGCCGTTTATTTCAACTTCGTCTAAAAACATCATGATGGGCCGAACCTATATATCTTTTTCTCCGTAAAGCGCCTGATATACAACGAGTTCTTCCAGTGTCTCGCTATGGCGCGCGACTCCAAGTACTTTATATCTTTTTCCTGATTTTGAGTGCTCATATTCCCCGATTTTCAAGGATTTTGCCTGCTTAGAGAGTTCTAATTTTTCCATAAGACTATTATACCTTTTTTGTTTTTATAAGAATTACTTTTTAATTTTGGAAATATCGTCAATTGTAATCCAAGCCGACATTGCGCCGAATCCTGTTTTGTTAATATTAAATGGTTTAATCTCTTGCGGATTCTTCAGGAATATGAGCATGCAATATTTTTTGTCCTTAAATCTTTCAAAAAATTCAGGGATTTTTTCCTGTTCTATTCCGTCATCTTTGCTATACTCATCTAATATTTCTTTCACTTTCCCTTTAGTTAAGTTGGCAAACTGCATAATTTTACTTACTTCCGCTTTTATTCTTACCGGCTCTCCTGAATCTTTAAAGTAAACGGTTTCCCCTTCTCTGATTCTATCCCAGGGTTTGCATTTTACAGAATACCAGCGTGATTCAATCTTTTTCCGGCCGTTCAGAATCTTACCCGTTAACCCCCAAGATTTTTTCATTATTGCCAGATGTTCCATATTTCTAGCCACTATAAACCATTTACCATTATTTTAAGCCGGATTTCAACCATTGACATCTGTGTAAGCTGTTTGCTACAATTTTAATAGAACATGGGAACATAGAAAAAATCAGAATGGAGGTAACAATGCGGAATCTGCAAGATTAACTATAAGGAGGTATGCACAATGGTAGACTTATCAAACTGTAAAGCTGGCAAGCACGAGTTACAAGTAATTTACGAGGGTCACACAGATGCAGTATCTAAAGAAGTAGTCCGATGGTGCGTTATTTGCGGCTCTCCAGTTGTAGATGTTGATTTTGATGGCAGAACGAATCCCGGTCAGATAATGAAAATGAGGAGTCCTAGAATTGCTAAAGAATTGCTAGCCTCTCAATAGATCACTCCTCTCCTTCTCCTGAGCCACCGCCAATTTGCTATTATTAATTTAACCAGCAGAGAGGATTAGCCGCCCTTTCTGCTTCTCCGATAGGAGCGACACGGTTAGGCTGCCGCAAGAGTCAGGGGGAGCAAACTGCTCCTTGCACACATTGCCCTGACATAATTCTTGCGGCTTTTTTACCTCCTGTGGCATTCCTTACCATCCTTTATCTCTATATCTCCTGCCGTATCCATCTAAGATACTCTCGACTTCCTTCGATAATCGGTGTAGCCACAATTTCCGGGAGTTCGTACGGATGAATATTTTTGATCACCCTTTCTATGTTTTTGTACAGCGTCATTTTCGTTTTGATGATACACAGCCACTCTTTAGATTTTTCTAATTTTCCTTTCCATTGGTAGACACTCGTAATCGGACCAACTATTTGCGTACACGCAGATAAATTCTTTTTAGATAAAATCTTCGCAATTCGTTCTGTATCGCTTCTTTTAGCAACAGTAGTCGAAATTTGTATGTATTTAGGTTTATTTTCCATAGCATTTTTTATATTTTTTTCCGCTCCCGCCCGCGCACCGGAACAAGTTCGGTGCGGGGCTCCGCTTAATTTTGCAGGCTACTATCGACCTATTTGCCATGACAGTGTTTGTATTTAATCGACGTTCCATCTGGTTTTTTCGCTCCGCACCAGCATGGATCGTTCCTGCCGATATTCTTCGCTTCAGGCGGAGGCGTGATTTTGGGAGGCGCCTCCATCGCTGTTTTTAGCTTTGCTGGGTCTATTTCTAAAATCTGGAATACCGTGTTGAATACAAGTTCGCCCCACGCGCTTTGAAGCTGATTATAAAGCGTATACGCCTCTCGGCGGTATTCCACAATCGGTTCGTGTTGCGCGTACGCGCGGATGTTTACTGTTTCACGCAAGCTCTCAAGATTTTCCAAGTGCTCAATCCAAAGAGAGTCCAGTACGCGAACCAAATGCTGGCTTATGACGATAGACTGTTCTTTTGTGAATTCATTCGGCAAGGATCCGACTTTCTTTTTTGCATCCTCAATAATTTTCTCGTGTTTTTGGCGGTCTTCTTCAATATGTTCAAGCTGCGATTCAAGAAACTCCGCATACTTATTCAATGTCTCTTCAAGAATCGGCCTTATTTCATTCTTATCCCCTGCTTCCAATATTTTTTTCCTTCGTGCGTAAAAAGCCGTGCGCTGTTTATTCAAGACATCGTCAAAATCCAAGAGATGCTTTCTGATATCAAAATTGTTTCCTTCAACTTTTGACTGCGCTTGGTTTACCGCTTTTGAAACCATACCTGATTCTATCGGCGTGTCTTCTGGGAAATTCACACTTTCCATGAGGCGCTTTATTCTATCTCCGCCGAATATACGCATAAGATCATCTTCAAGCGAGAGGAAGAACCGCGAGGAACCAGGGTCGCCCTGCCTGCCGGAGCGCCCGCGAAGCTGATTGTCAATGCGCCGCGCCTCATGCCGTTCAGTTCCGACTACATGAAGCCCCCCAAGTTCCAAAACTTTATTACTTTGTTCTGGATCTTTTGGATTTCCACCTAAAACAATGTCAACACCGCGGCCTGCCATGTTTGTTGCAACTGTAACGGCTTTTAATTTTCCAGCTTGCGCGATTATCGCTCCTTCGCGCTCATTATTCTTCGCGTTCAAAACCTCGTGTGGAACTCCGGCTTTGGCGAGGTATGATGAAATTATTTCGTTATTCGTGATAGATGTCGTGCCAAGAAGCACTGGTTGCCCAATTTCCCATTTCTTTTTAACTTCTTCCGCAACCGCGCGGTATTTGGCGTCTTTTGTTTTATAAACCAGGTCCGACATATCTTTACGTATCATTGGCTTATTCGGCGGAATTGCAACGACGTCCAAATTGTACACTTTATGAAATTCTTCGGCGGATGTTTCTGCGGTTCCCGTCATACCGGCGATTTTTTTGTACAGGCGGAAATAGTTTTGAAGCGTAACTTGCGCGTATGTCCTGTTTTCTTCACGCACATTTACATCTTCTTTTGCCTCAATCGCCTGATGGAGTCCGCCAGAATAACGCCGTCCAAAGAGAACTCGCCCGGTAAATTGGTCCACGAT